>JBQCFA010000380.1:0-4889 GCA_051959695.1 Rhizobiaceae bacterium | reverse complement strand
GGCGGCACGCTTTCCGGCGTCATGACGGTCATCGAATCGGGCGCCTTCGGCGCGCTTTACGCCGTCGCCGTCACGGCCCTCGTCTATCGCGAGCTCAGCTGGTCCGCCTTCAAGGCGGCTGTCGCGAGCTCCGTGCGCACTACCTCGCTCGTCATGATTCTTGTCGGTTGCGCCTCTGCCTTCGGCTACATGCTGGCGCTCTACCAGGTGCCGGACGCGCTCGCCGCGCTGGTCACGTCGGTCTCGAGCAACCCGATCGTCATCCTGCTCATGATCAATGTCGTCCTGTTGGTGCTCGGCATGATCATGGACATGGCGCCGCTCATCCTGATCTGCACGCCGATCTTCCTGCCGGTCGTCAAGGACATCGGCATGGACCCCGTCCAGTTCGGCATCATCATGATGATGAATCTCGGGCTTGGCCTATGCACGCCGCCGGTCGGGGCCTGCCTGTTCGTCGGCTGCGCCATCGGCGGCGTCAGGATCGAGCAGGCGGTCAGGACGATCTGGCCGTTCTATGCGGCGATCCTCGTGGCGCTCGCGCTGACTACCTATGTGCCGGCGCTTTCGCTGTGGCTGCCCTCGATATTCGATTAAGGGAAGAATGGTGCTGAAGAAGCTTTTGATGACCGGGGCGGCGGGCGGCGTCGGCAAATCGCTCAGGCCGCTGCTCAACCGGCTGGCCGAGCGGGTCGTGCTTTCGGACATCGCCGAGATCTGCGACCTTGCGCCGCACGAGAGCTTCAGGCGATGCGATCTTGGCGACCGCGCCGCTGTGGACGCGCTGTTCCAGGACGGCGTCGACGGGGTGCTTCATCTCGGTGGCATCTCGCTCGAGAAGCCCTTCGAGCAGATTCTCAACGGCAACATCGTCGGCATCTACAATCTGTTCGAGGCGGCAAGGCATCACGGCATGCCGCGCATCATCTTCGCCAGTTCCAACCATGTCACCGGCTTCTACACGCGCCATGAGCGTGTCGATCCGTCGATGCCGGTCCGGCCGGATTCGCTCTACGGCGTCTCCAAGGTGTTCGGCGAAGGCATCGCCAGCCTCTACCACGACAAGTTCGGCCAGGAATGCCTGTCGATCCGCATCGGCTGGTGTTTTCCCAAGCCGATCAACCCGCGCACGCAGGCGATCTGGCTCGGCGTCGAGGATCTCTTCGACCTGTGCGAGCGCGGCTTCACCGCCCCTCGCGTCGGCCACACGATCATTTATGGCGTGTCCGACAATGACGAGATGTGGTGGGACAATTCGTCCGCCGCCTTCCTCGGCTGGAAGCCGCGCCAGAGTTCGGCCAAATGGCGGTCGGACGTTCTCGCCGGCATGAAGCCGGAAAAGCCGACGGATTCCGATGTGATCTACCAGGGCGGCCATTTCGCCACGTCGAAGCATCCCGCAGACGAATAGGGCTGGGCCAGAGGCGCGACGTAGCCGGCCCGTCAATTTCTAGAGGGTGAATCCTTCGCCCAGATAGAGACGGCGCACGTCCGCGTTCCCGACCACTTCCGACGGCTCGCCATGGGTGAGCACCTTGCCGGCATGGATGATGTAGGCGCGGTCGATCAGGCCGAGCGTCTCGCGCACGTTATGGTCGGTGATGAGGACGCCGATGCCACGGCTCGTCAGGTGGCGGACAAGCTGCTGGATGTCGAAGACGGCGATCGGATCGATACCGGCGAAAGGCTCGTCCAGGAGCATGAATTTCGGGCTCGACGCCAAGGAACGCGCGATTTCCAGCCGCCGCCGCTCGCCGCCCGACAGCGAGATGGAAGGCGCCTTGCGCAGATGGCCGATGTTGAACTCGTCGAGCAATTCGTCGAGACGACGCTCACGCTCCTTGCGGCTCTTCTCGACGACCTCGAGTACCGCGCGGATATTCGCCTCGACCGAAAGGCCGCGGAAGATCGACGCCTCCTGCGGCAAATAGCCGACGCCGAGCCGGGCGCGGCGATACATCGGCAGGGAGGTGACGTCATAGCCGTCGATGGCGATGGTGCCCTTGTCGACCGGCACCAGCCCCGTCACCATGTAGAAGCAGGTGGTCTTGCCGGCGCCATTCGGCCCCAACAGCCCGACCGCTTCGCCGGCCCTGACGCCGATCGACACGCCGCTCACCACCTGGCGCCCCTTGTAGCTCTTGGTGAGGCCGCGCGCGATCAGCGTGCCGCTCAGCCGCGCCGGGTCGATGGCCGCCGTCTCGTCCTGTTCGACGCGGTCTCGCGAAGGGAGCCTGGAGACTGCCGACAAGCTATTTTGCCGTTTTCTTCTGCGGCGTCAGGAGCACCTTGACGCGGCCCTTGTTCCCGGCGCTGCCACAGCCGTCGAGCTTCGACAGGCCGGTCTTGAGATTTGCCGTGAGCTTGCAGCCGATGACGACATTGTCGCCTTGGGTCAGCACGACCTGGTCGCCCTCGAGCACCAGTACCTGGCTTTGCATATCGAAGGTGCCGTGATCGCCGGTGGCGATCTGATTGTCCGATTTCACGTAGACCTTGCCGTCAACGTCGATACTCTTGATGTTGCTGGTGCCGCCACCGACGGCGCTGGCCACCGGGCTGTCGGCCTTTCCGCCCTCGGCGGCCCCCTTCTCGCCCTTGATGTAGTGCACCACCATGTTGCCCGCCTTCATCAGCGTCGTGCCCTGCACGACATTGACGTTGCCGGTAAAGATCGCGGTGTTGTCCTTGTCGTGGACTTCGAGCTTGTCGCTCTCGATCTGGATCGGCTTGTCGTTCGACAGCTTCATGCCCGAGAAGGTTTGGTCCGATCCGTTCTGCTGGGCGAATGCTGGCCCGGCAACCGTCAGCGAAAGCCCGGCGACGGCAAGACAGGAAAGCACAAGGACATGGCTAGTGCGGCGCATCGGTCGCTCCGTCGGCGTGTAAGGCCGGCTTCTTCTTTTGAGGCATCATCGTCAATCGAACCTTCTCGTCGAAAACCAGCACCTTGCCCCGGTCCACGACGGTCATTTTGTCCGCGGTGAGATGCGATCCCTGTAAGGTAATATCGACCGGATCGGAAGTATTCAATTCGCCGGTGCCGACATTGACGAAGGCGGAGTTGAGCTTGGCGACCATGCCGTCCGTGGTCGTCACCGTCATCGCGGTCGGGATGGTGAGCGTGTTCTTGTCCTTGTCGTAGATGCCTTTGGCGGCGACGACGTTGGCCCAGTTCGCGTCGCTGAGGGGAAGCTTCGCCTGGATGTCGTCGAGTTCGAAGACGCTCGTCTTTGTCACGTCCTGGACCGCGCGCGCGGCCCGCATCGAATAGGGCCGGTTCTCTTTGGTGAAGCCGTCCAGCTTCGGATGCGCCATGGTCAGCTTGCCGTTGCTGTAGCTCGTCTCGAGGATGTCGATCGCGACCTGTCCCGGTGTCAGCAGGTAGGAATAGGCCGTGAAGACGAGCGCGATCAGCACTGCGAGTGCCGGCAGCAGCACCTTCAGGGTCTTGACGGCCCGCGAATGCCGCGTTGCGCGACGGAACGCCTGCTCCACCGGACCGTCGCTGGCCTCCGCCGGAAGGGCAGCCGGGTCGGGACGGAAATCTCTGGTCTGGGCGTCTATCGTCGTCACCGGTTCGACCTGATCGAATTCCATCCTGTGGGAAGCGTCGCCCGCCGCCATGTCCCGTGCTTCGGCGCTGGCGTGCCGAAGCGACTTTCCGCTCATATGCCGACTTTATCGGATGCACCCATCTGCGATGGCACTCGGCAATCTTCACCCCAATATGGTGATTTTGCGGTCGAGCGCCAGTGGCGATCGTAGCGCGGCCGGCTGCGGAAAGCGGTGGCGACGGGTGAACGCATGGCATAGAAACAGCAGCTACGGCAAAAATGCGGGAATGCAAACATGGCTACACGGGCCGACGAACTGATCGACCGTCATCGTCTGCGGCGCAAGCTGAGCTTTTGGCGTGTCGTGGCGCTTGCCGTGATCTTTCTTGCCGTCGGGTGGGCGGTGTACCGCGGATACAGCGACGAATATGGCGGGTTGGACCGCGATCATATTGCCAAGGTGAAGATCGCAGGCACCATCACCCAGGATGACGATCTCGTCGATCAACTGGAGAAGATCCGGAAATCGCCCGCGGTGAAAGGCGTGATCCTCGAAATCAACTCGCCCGGCGGAACGACCGCTGGCGGCGAGCAACTCTACGACGAAGTGCGTCGCGTCGCCGCCGAAAAGCCGGTCGTCGCGCAGGTCGGCGGCCTTGCGGCATCGGCCGCATACATGGTGGCCACGGCCTCCGACCACATCGTGGCGCGCAAGACCTCCATCGTCGGCTCGATCGGTGTTTTGGTCGAGTATCCCGACCTTACCGGGCTCATGGACAAGATCGGCGTCAAGCTGGAGGCGATCAAATCCTCGCCTCTCAAGGCCGAGCCGTCTCCCTTCACGCCGACCTCCGACGAGGCGCGAGCCATGGTGCAGAGGCTTATCTCCGACAGCTATGACTGGTTCGTCGGTCTGGTCGCCTCGCGGAGGCCGCTTTCGCGAGACGAGGTGCTGAAGCTTGCGGATGGCTCGATCTTCACCGGTCGCCAGGCGGTGGCGAACAAGCTGGTCGACGAGGTCGGCGGCGAACGCGAGGCGATCGCATGGCTGGCGGGAAAAGGCGTCGATTCCAGCCTGAAGGTGATCGAATGGAAGTCCGGGGGCAGCCGGAGCTTCTTTTTCTCCAAGGCTCTCGCCCGGCTGGTCGGCCTGCCCGAAGGTTCGGCAGACATTTTCGACCGCCTCGGCGCCGACCGTATCTTCCTTGACGGTCTCCTGTCCGTCTGGCACCCTTGAACCCTAGCTTGAGCAATTGAAAAGCAAGCAGAATTCGATTCCGTCGAAGTCTGACCAAGCACGCCCCGGGGAAGCAAATCCATGATCAAATCCGA
>JBQCFA010000379.1:0-5376 GCA_051959695.1 Rhizobiaceae bacterium | reverse complement strand
GACAAAGAATGAGGCGGCCGGTTTCGTGGTCCCGCGAAGCGCTGGACGACATCAAGAAGCAGGTTGCTTTCATTGCTCAGGACAATCCGGCCGCCGCTCGGCGTGTCGCCGATCACATCCGCGATGCCGGCAAGGCTCTTGGCGAGATGGCGACCGGACGGCCGGGCCGCGTGACAGGCTGCTATGAGAAGTCCGTCGCCAGCCTGCCTTACATCATCGCCTATCAACTGCGGCCGATCACAGACCGGGAAAGTGTCGTGATCCTGCGTGTGATCCATGCGGCGCGCGACTGGCCGGCCGAAGAGTGGCCGCAGTAAACAATCGATCGGCAGCCTTTAGGCCGGCCCTGCCTTGAGTGGCCGGTCGCCTCGCCTTTCAAGATCGGCTAGCAGGGTGCGGATCGCCCACAGCACCGTCTCGGCGACCGCTTCGCCGTCCATGTCCCACTGATCGCGCATCTCGCGCCAGGCGAAACCGCTGCCGATGAACTGCAGAGCGGCGACCGCGTGGGTGCGATCCGGTTCGGGTAGCGCCCCTACAGCCTTGGCATAAAGCGCGCGATACGCGGCGACGCGATCCGGCGTGATGCTGTTGCGCATCGCCCGACCTTCCGCGCTGGCCATCGCCACCGTGATGGCCGCCGCGCGCTGGTCGAACTGGCGGTAGAGCCGTGGAATGCCGTTCGCCAGCCAGTCCTCGAGATCCGTCGGAAGCTTGCCCTGGCTGGACAAGAGCGTCCAGATCTCCTGCCGTAGCGATGTCTGGTCCGGGAAGTGCCGATAGACCGTTCGCCGTGATATGCCCGCGCGGGCGGCAACGTTGTCGTGGTTCAACCTCTCGCCGTCCGCCATCAATTCGAGAAGTGCCTTGCCGATGCGGGTGCGGGTGTCATCTGGTATTTCTGGCTGGGTCATGAAGCGCTTATAGGGAACGGCACTTTTTGTGTCAAACCAACTTGACACATTTTGTGCCATCGTGGATAAGGCCGCTCTCACATCAACCTTGGAGACGGAAATGATCTTTCATGTATCGATCGACGCGGATGATCCGCGTCATGTTGCAGAAGTGCTGGCGGAGCTCTGGGGCGGCAGGGCCGTGCCTTTTCCGCCGGTACTGAAAGGCAGCTGGGTGGCGCTGGCGGGTGACGACCGCAACACGACGGTGGAGATCTATCCGCGTGGGGCCGAACTCTTCGAAACCGAAGGCGATGCCGACGCACATGGCCTGATCGGCTCACCGGATCGCCGTTCGGCGACGCATTTCGCAATGGCAACGGCGCTTCCGGCCGAAAAAATATTCGAGATCGCGAAGCGCGAGGGATGGCCGGCCAAGTATCGCAAGCGCGCAGGCGTCTTCGGACTGATCGAATTGTGGGTCGAAGGGTGCCGCCTTATCGAGTTGCTGACGCCCGAGATGCAGGCCGAATACACGGGCCCGGCGACGAGGGCTCTGCAGAATGCCTTCGGCTCACGGATGGCCCCGGCCGCTTGAGCGCGGCGGTCAGCCGGCAAAGGCGGCGCGCAGGATCTCGAACGGCGCCAGCGCACCGCGCACCCGCACCACCGCCGACGCAACCCGATGCGCCCGCGCCACGGCGGCTTCCGGCACGTCGCCGAGGAGCCGTGCCACCAGATCGGAGCCGTTGAAGCTGTCGCCGGCGCCCGTGGTGTCGACCGGCTCGGTCGGCACCGCGGGATACAACCGTCCGATGCCACCGCCGAAGGTCAGGGCGGGAGAAGCTCCATCCTTGACCACCATTTCGCCGGCGCCGGCCGTTTCCAGTCGCCTTGCCGTCGCTTCCATGGTCGTGTCGCCATAGAGGGCCTGCTCGTCCGGAAATGTCGGCAGGGCGATATCGGTGAGCGCCAGTGCCTCGTCGAAGACCTTCCGCGCCGTCTCGTTCGAGGACCACAATCTCGGCCGGTAGTTCGGATCGAAGGCGATCAGCATGCCCGTGCGGCGCGCTGTCTTAAGGGCGTCGAACAAAACGGAACGCGCTTCCGGCGTGAGGATCGCCAGCGTGATGCCGGAAAAATAGGCGAGCGATCGTCCGGCGAGACTTTGGGCCAATGCCGCCGGATCGCTGGCGAGCTGGCGCGCGGCGGCGTCCGAGCGCCAGTAGGTGAACGATCGTTCGGCGCCGGTAAGGGTGATCGCATATAGACCGGGGCGTGCGCCGGCAATGACGGGGCTCGCCGCCGTGCCGATGCGATTGCCGGACATGAAAGCGCGCTGGCTCGTCGAAAAGGGATCGTCGCCGAAGGCCGTGACGTAGTCGGCCGCCGCCGTCTCCGGCAACAGCGCCCGCATCGTCCAGAGCGTATTGAATGTATCGCCGGCGAAGCCCATGCGCCAGGCGTCGCCGCCGCTGAGGGAAAGCTCCAGCATGCATTCGCCGATCGAGGCTATGCTCAGATCCATTCGCGGTCGTCCTCTGGAGAAGCTCCCATTTCAGGCGGATTCGCTCTACACTTTCGCAGACGGCGTGGCCATGCCTTCCGTTGGATTTACCGGCATGGACCGATGGCAGGCTCAGGGGGACCGTGGATGGGCAGACGTGTGTTGATCGCGCTCGTGGCCGCCGTCATCGTGGCCATCGCCGGCTGGCAACTGGCGACGCGCATGTTCATGGCGGCTCCCGGCGACCTGGACCTGTCGCTGTCGCGAAAGAGCGAAAACGGGCTTTACACGGTGACGCTCGTGCCGGAGCACGCGCCGATCCGCGAAGGGTCGCTTCAGAGCTTCGTGCTGACAGTGGCGACCACGGACGGAGCGCCGGTGAGTGTCTCGCGGATCGAGATCAATGGCGGCATGCCGAAACACGGCCACGGCCTGCCGACCGAGCCGCGGGTCACCGCCGCCCTTGGCGAGGGCAAATTCCGTATCGAAGGCTTCAAGTTCACCATGCCCGGCTGGTGGCAGCTCAGATTTACCATCGACGCGCCCCCGGGCCGAGACGAAGCGGATTTCAACATCGTTCTTTGACCGTGAAACGCTGGCTCCCCCTTATCCTCGTTGCCGCTTGCGTCGCCGGATTGCTGGCATTCTCGCGGCGCGACGAGGCCAGCTTCACCGACGCCGAGAAAAAGGCGATCGCTTCGCTCGCGCTGACGGCGCTCCCGAGAGTGCCGCCCGATCCGAGCAACCGCTACGCCGACGATCCGGCTGCCGCGGCGCTCGGAGCCACGCTCTTCTTTGACATTCGCATGAGCGGCAAGGGCAACGTTTCCTGCTCCACATGCCACCAGCTGGAACGCCAGTTCCAGGACGATCTTCCGCGCGGCCACGGTATCTCCGACAGCAACCGTCGCACGATGCCCTTGTCGGGCGTCGCCTATAACACATGGTTCTTCTGGGACGGCCACCGCGACAGCCTCTGGTCGCAGGCGATCACGCCGATGGAGGACGCGCGCGAGCATGGCGGGGATCGCGCTTTCTATGCGCATTTCACGAAGCGGGAATTCGGCGAGCGCTACGAGCGCATCTTCGGGCCGCTGCCCGATCTCTCGGGTGTGCCCGAGCATGCCGGGCCGCTCGGGACGCCCGCCGAACGGGCGGCGTGGAAGGCCTTGACGCCGGCAGAGCAGGACGGCGTCAATCGGGTATTCGCCAATATCGGCAAGGCGATCGAGGCGTTCGAGCGCTCGTTCATGCCGACGGAAACGCGCTTCGACCGCTTCGCCGCTGCCCTTGCCGCCGACAAGGCGCCGGCAAAGGATGAAGCGTTTTCAGAGCTGGAGATCGAGGGGCTGAAGCTCTTCATCGGCAGCGCCAATTGCTCGACCTGCCACAATGGCCCGCGCTTCACCGACGGCCAGTTCCACAATACCGGCATTCCGCCCGTGGCGTCCCTGCCGCCCGACAACGGCCGCGCCGATGGCGTGAAACTGGTGGGAGCGGATCCGTTCAACTGCCTCGGCCGGTACAGTGACGCCAAGCCGGAAGAATGCGGCGAACTGCGTTTCATGGTGAAGTCGGGAAGGGGGCTCGAACGCGCCTTCAAGACACCGTCCTTACGCGGCGTCGCCGGCCGTCCGCCCTATATGCATGCCGGCCAGATCGCCACGCTGGAGGACGCCGTCGCGCATTACGCCGACGCGCCCGCGGAGCCGAAGGACGGGTCGGAGCTTCACACGATTCGACTTACCGACCGAGGCCGCCTGGCGCTCGTGGCATTCCTGAAGACGCTTGGTGACTAACCACGAAACGGAATGAGCGCCCGGATTCTTGGATCGCGCAGGTAGAGACCGCCCCAAACCATTAGTCCGAGATAGACGCCGAAGAGCGTGTGGCTGAAAAGCGGATTGCCTATCCTCAGATGCGTTTCGATGGCCCCGCCCATATAGGCCGTCAGAAGAATGGCGCCGAGCACCGACGTACGCGGGACGGCGTAGAGTACGGTCGAGACAAGCGTCAGCACACCGAGCAGCCGCGCGAACGCGACCGTGGCGGGGATATCTATTTGCGCCGCGGTGTCCGTCACGACCTTGAGCGGGATCATTTTCATCGCTCCGTCCATCAGGAGGAAAAGGATGACGAGGCCGCTCAGCACGCGGCCGGTCCACAGCGCCTTGTTCGAGATTTCCGGATTTGCCGCGGTCGTTTCCATGTCGTTCTCCTCTGGTCGAGGCTTTGCTGCCCCGTCCATGCAAGGACGAACAGAAACCGAACTTGCCGACAGAAGCCGCCGATATTTCAGGAGGCGGCCTTTGCGATCGCTAGCGCCGATCCATCCCTCTGAAGGCGGTCGAGCTGCAGGCGGATATGAGCGGCCTCCGCCGGCGTGTTGGCGAGCGAGATCGCCTTGCCGAACGCCTCGCAGGCTTCGCGCCCTCGGCCGCTCTGCATAAAGAGTGCACCGCGCACGCCATGGAAATAGAAATAGCTGTCCAGTCTGTCGGCCAGCGGTTCGACCATGGCGAGCGCCTCTTCCGGCCCCTTGAGCTTCGAGACGGCGACCGCGCGGTTCAGCGTCACGACGGGCGAAGGGCGCATCTGTTCCAGCGCCGCGTAGAGCTGGTCGATTTCGGCCCAGTCCGTAACTTCCGCCTTGGCGGCGCGGGCATGGAGCGCGGCTATGGCGGCCTGGATCTGGTAGGGGCCGGGTCGGTGATGGCGCACCGCCTTGTCGATCAACGCCAGCCCTTCGGCGATCGCCGCGCGGTTCCATTTCGACCTGTCCTGATCTTCCAGCAGCACGATCTGGCCCCTGGCGTCGAAACGTGCGGCGGCGCGGGACTGCTGCAGCAGAAGGAGCGCGGTCAGCCCCATGATCTCCGGATCGGTCGGGAACAGCCTCAGCAACAGGCGCGCCAGACGGATCCCTTCCTCCGCCAGCGGCGCGCGCATATCCGTCGTCTCGCCGCTCGCCGAATA
>JBQCFA010000378.1:0-8190 GCA_051959695.1 Rhizobiaceae bacterium | reverse complement strand
GCTCTATCCGCCGATACTGGACGAATTCGGGTGGGAACGCGGCACGACCGCCCGCGCTTTTTCCGTCGGATTCCTGGCGTCGACCGCTGCGGTGCCGGTCATCGGCATGATGATCGACCGGTATGGGCCGCGGCTGGTCCTGCCATTGGCCGCTCTGGTCATGGCGATCGGGCTGATCGCGGTGACCTTCGTCACCACGCCGCTCCAGTTCTCGCTTACCATCGGCCTCCTCACGGTCGGCGGCTCCATGCCGCTCACCTATATCGGCCATTCCATGTTCCTCCCGAACTGGTTCGTCCGGCGACGCGGACTTGCCATAGGAATCGCCTTTTCGGGCGTCGGCATCGGCTCGATCGTGATGTTCCCGCTGCTGCAGGCCGTCATCCAGGCCAGCGGCTGGCGCACGGCCTGCGAGATCATGGCGGCGCTTTGCGCGTTGCTCATCCCGCTCAATTTCCTCCTCCAGCGCAAGAGCCCGGAAGGGCTGGACCTGCTGCCCGACGGCGACGATGCGGGACCGGCCCGCAAGCCGGCGCCCTCCATCATAGTGGACAAGGCTTGGGCGGGGCGCGAGTGGACCCTCGGCGCGGCCCTGCGCACCGGGCGCTTCTGGTGGATGGCGGCGGGTTTCTTCTGTGCGCTCTATGCGTGGTATACCGTGCAGGTGCACCAGACGCGCTACCTTGCGGATGTCGGTTTCGGTGCGGGTGAAGCCGCCTTCGCCCTCGGCCTGGTCGGCCTGTGCGGCGTCGTCGGACAGATAGGGATCGGCCATTTCTCCGATCGCGTCGGCCGCGAATGGGCCTGGAGCATCGGCATGTCCGGCTTCATCGTGACCGTATTGGCGCTGCTGGCGCTCGAGCACAATCCGTCGCGGTTCCTGATGTATCTGATGGTCGCGGCGCAGGGGCTTTTCGGGTACGGCATCGCCTCCGTGTTCGGCGCCATCCCGGCGGAACTCTTCGCCGGACGCCGCTTCGCGACCATCTTCGGCACGCTCAGCGTCTTCGGCAATATCGGTGCGGGCGTCGGTCCTTGGCTGACCGGTGACCTCTATGACAGGACCGGGAGCTATCGGAGCGCCTTCATTCTCCTGATCGTGCTGTCCGTGGCTTCGATCGCGTGCATCTGGCTTGCCGCGCCACGCAAGGTGCGCCTCGTCGCCGGCCAGGCCGCCCGGCGGGCGGCGCTGGCTACGGGCGAAACCTGAGCCTTCTCACATCCAGACGATTTCAGGCTTCTCGCGGAAGGCGAAGCGCTCCAGATGGCTGGCGATGACGTGCTGGACGCGTGACAGGCCGACCGTCGTGCCTGCCGTGGCTGTCAGGCTCAGCATGTTGCCGCTGGCGGCAAGCGCGCAATTGCCGAAGTCGAAGACGATCGTGCCGCGTTCCGGCGTGAAATTCACCGCCACCTTGTGGCCGAAATGCTTGCAGAGTTGCTGGAGGTAACCGCTCGCCTTTTCACTCACGACGACGGCGGAGGAGGAGAGCAGCATGGATTGCGTGTCGGTCGTCATGTGGTTCCCTCTTCAGATGGTCCGGGATGGATCATGGCGCGACAATTCGGCCAATTCGTCCGCGGCGCGTTCGAGTATTTCGATTGCCTTTTTCTGGGTCTCCGCCGGGGCTTCCACGATCTCGGCCAGCGCGGCGCGGATGCGGCGGCGGATGACGTGGAACTCGTGGCGCATCGCGTGGCGCTCGTGGCGGCGGCCGTGTGCGTAGGGCGAGTCGTCCGACCAGTCGAACCATTCGCGAGCCTTGGCCATCTTCGCCCCGAAGCGCTCGATCTGTTCGAGCACGCCGTCGACGATCTCGCGGTTTTCTTCCAGATGGTCGCGGCCGGCGTCGGTGACGGCGAAGACCTTCTTGTTTCCCTCCGTGGTCGAGGTCGCGTAGCCGGCTTCCTCGAGGAAGGTGTGCGTCGGATAGACTACGCCCGGGCTCGGGCTGTAGATGCCGCTCGAAAGTTCCTCCAACGCCTTGATGATGTCGTAGCCGTGGCGCGGACCGTCAGCGATCAGGGAAAGGGCGATCAGGCGCAAATCCCCGTCGGCCAGCATCTTACCAGCGCGGAACATGTTGCCGCCGCCGCCGCCGAACCCCTTGCCGAAGGGGCCGAACCCGTGATGCCCGCCGAACCTGCGGGACATGAAGTGCATAAGGCCATCGTCGTGGCTCCGCCGATCTCGATGGAAATGCATGATCTTTGGTACTCCGTTATGTCTTGCGATATATCTTATGATACGGTTCGCCGCACGGGAGTCAAGATATATCGCGCGATATGTCGGAATCTCATCCAGCTCGTCTTTGAGACCGCGTTAACCGGTCAGCCCTATCCTTCGAGCACCCGGACCGGCACCCGTGTTGCGGTCTCCGTGACGATTGAGAGATGGGATCGGTGCGCGACTTCGCTTCGTTTCTGGATGAGGCTTCCGAGGAGGCCGCAAGGCCCGAGGCGCACGACCTCGAGGAAGGGGCCTCGGCCCCGTCTATTCCCTTTGGCTTCGTCGCCGGTTCGGCCGCGCCTTCCCCCGGAAGCGGCGCGTCGGAATTCCTCGCGACCTATCTCGGCCTGAGTGCAGGACAGGGCACGGCAGAAGCGTTGCCCGAGATCGCGCCGGAGGCGATCGCGCGTGAACTGGCCTTGCATCGCGTCGCGGACGTCAAGTCGTTGGACCGGTTGCGCCGCGAATTCGCCTTCAGCAATCACCCGGACAGGGTTCGCGCGGAATGGCGCGACCGCGCCATGGCGCGGATGCAGACCGCCAACCGGCTGATCGACGAAGCCAAACAGCGTTTGGCCGCAAGGCGATAATCCGCCTGCCTATGTGGTGGGAAATGATGCCGCCGGCCCGGAGCCGGCGGCTGAATTCCTCAGAAGAAGCTCTTTCGCTGCCACCAGCCGGTCTTGCGCGGCCTTGTCTCCTCATTGGTTGAGGACACTACCACGGGCTCGGCAGGCTGTTCGTCCTGCGGCTCGACGCCTTTCGGGGTCTTGGCTTCGGTCTCCGGTTCGGCGGCGGCGACCGGAATATCCTCTCCGTTGACGACGGGGGCCTTGGCACTTTCGGCCGCTTCGGACTTGCGCGAACGGCGACGGGTCGGCTTTTTCGGCTTTTCGGGCTCAGGGGCGGCCGCTTCCGCGACTACCTCGATTTCAGGGGCAGGGGACTCGCTCACCACGACTTCCGCGGTTCCCGCGGCGGCATCCGCAAGCGGTTCCAGCACCACTTCGCTCTCATTCGCCGTGTCTTGGGCCTCTTCGGTTTGCTCGCCGTGATCGCGCCGGTTGCGCTTGCCGCCACGGCGACCACGCCGGCGCTTCTTGTGCTCGCCCGCCTCGTCCGCTTCGGCAGACCGATGCTCCGCCCCGTCCTCGTCCTGTTCCTCGGCATCGTCCGGCGTCTCGACCTGTGCGGCCTCCACCGCCGAGCCCTGCTCGGTATCGCGGGGACGCTCGTCGCCATGATCGCGTCCGCCGCGCCGCCGGCGCCGGCGGCGCCGCTTGCGGTGGCCTTCGCCATCCTCTTCGGCGTGGTCGTGACCACGATGCTCGCTCCGCTCCTCAGGCGCGGCTTCCAATTCCTCGTCGGTTTCCATTGCCTCGAAGGCAGGCGTGTCCTCGACTGCGTTGGCCGGCCTCGGCTCGGCCGGGGCGCCGCGGGTGACGGCATAAAGCTGCGCACCCACGTCGTCATCCGCCTCGATCGAGATCGAGAGATGGAAGCGCTGTTCAAGCTCCACCAGGTTCGAGCGCTTGTGGTTGAGCACATAGAGCGCCGTCTGGGCGGGCGTCCTCACGGTGATGTGGTGCCGCGAGTCCTTCAGGAGATGCTCTTCGATACCGCGGATCACATGCAGCGCCGTCGACGAATCGGAGCGCACATGGCCGGTGCCGCCGCAATGCGGGCATGGCTTCATGGTCGATTCCAGCACGCTGGCGCGGATGCGCTGGCGCGACATCTCCATCAGTCCGAAATGCGAGATACGGCCGACCTGGATGCGCGCCCGATCGTTCTTCAGGCAGTCCTTCAGCCGCTTCTCGACGGCGCGGTTGTTGCGGTTCTCCTCCATGTCGATGAAGTCGATCACGATCAGACCCGCGAGATCGCGCAGCCTCAACTGCCGGGCCACCTCGTCGGCGGCTTCCAGGTTGGTCTGCAGCGCCGTGTCCTCGATGGAATGCTCCCTGGTGGAGCGGCCCGAGTTGACGTCGATGGCGACCAGCGCCTCGGTCTGGTTGATGATGATGTAGCCGCCGCTCCTCAGCGTCACCTGCGGCTGCAGCATCCTGTCGAGCTGCGCCTCGATGCCGTTGCGGGCGAAGATGGGAGTCGGATCGCGGTAGGGCTGGACCACCTTGGCGTGGCTCGGCATCAGCATGCGCATGAAATCCTTGGCCGCGCGATAGCCGTCCTCGCCGGCAACCAGGATCTCGTCGATGTCCTTGTTGTAGAGATCGCGCACGGAGCGCTTGATGAGCGAACCTTCCTCGTAGACGAGCGCCGGTGCGCTCGACTGCAGGGTGAGGCTGCGTACGTTCTCCCACAGCCGCATCAGATATTCGTAGTCGCGCTTGATCTCGGCCTTGGTGCGATTCTCGCCGGCGGTACGCAGGATGACGCCCATGCCCTGCGGCACGTCGAGGTCCTTGACCACGTCCTTGAGCCGCTTGCGGTCCTGGGCGTTGGTGATCTTGCGGGAAATGCCGCCGCCGCGCGCCGTGTTCGGCATCAGGACGGAATAGCGGCCGGCGAGCGACAGGTAGGTGGTCAGCGCGGCGCCCTTGTTGCCGCGCTCCTCCTTGACGACCTGGACGAGCAGGATCTGCCGCCGCTTGATGACTTCCTGGATCTTGTAGGTCCGGCGCAGCGAGCGGCGGCGATGCTGGGCCTCGTCCAGGGCGTCCTCGGCGCCGACCGATTCGACCTCGCCTTCATCGGGACCCGAAGGCTCCCCATGCTCGCGTTCCTCCGTCGCCGCCTGTTCGTCTTCTTCGGCGGTCTCGCCGCCATTGGCCCCGACTTCCTCGGAAACCACGTCCGCGGCAACGCTTTCGGCCATGACAGGACCGTTGCCGCCGTCGTCCTCGACCGGAGCGGCTTCACTGGTCTCGACGGTTTCGGCTTCGCCGTCGGCGTGGGAGGCTTCCCCCCCGGCGTCCGACATCCCGACCTCCTCGGAGGCCTTCTGTTCGGGCCTGCCGCGTCCGCGGCCCTTGCCGCCGCGGCGGCGCCGGCGCCCGGCACCCCGTTCCTCGTTGTCCTCTTCGGCGTCCTCGGCCTCGGCCGCCTCGGCCTCGGCCTTAAGGAGCGCCTGCCGGTCGGCGACCGGAATCTGGTAGTAGTCGGGATGGATTTCGTTGAAGGCCAGGAAGCCGTGGCGGTTGCCGCCATATTCGATGAAGGCCGCCTGAAGCGAGGGCTCGACGCGCGTCACGCGCGCCAGGTAGATGTTTCCTCTTAGCTGCTTCTTGTCCTGTGATTCGAAATCGAATTCTTCGATACGGTTACCGCGGGTGACGACGACCCTCGTTTCCTCCGGATGGGAGGCGTCTATAAGCATCTTGTTGGGCATGTCCAAAAATCTCCCCGACAGCTTCCGGCCGAGGCGTGGGCGGATAGGCGCCACGTGTCGGGATGCGGGAGGTGTCGGACAATTGTGCGTTCGCCGGGAGATATTTCGGCATGGCTGAAAGGAGCGCCGGCGCCGTCGCGGCGCGGGCTCTTCCCACTCTGACCATAACCATGCCTGGGTTCATCGCTTTTCCCGGCGAGACCGCATCTCTAATATTGGATCCGGACTTCCGGATCCGCTCTTTCGCTCTTGCAAGCCGGCGCGGGACCGAAATCCCGACCGTTTTCCTCACACCAGGGATCCAGTTACTGGAACGCCCCGAGAGAATTCGTAGAGCCGCATGTGTCCCCGGGAGAACTCAAATTCAAGCCGCCTCTGTCCGCCTTGCATCAAAGTCATGGCGGTCAAGTCCGGTCCCGGCATTGCAGCGACCCTTTGTCGCTTTTATGATTTGAAGCGGTTTATGGCAACCCCGTTTCGATGCCGGCAAACGGATCGGGCGACGGTTGCCTCGCCGGCAAGGCTTGATTAACCAACCGCCGTTACCAGTCGTTAACAGACGCGGTCTGGGCCAACGCCGGGAAGGAAGGTTATGCGACGGTTCTTCGGCCCCCTATCGGAGTTCTGCTGGCTCCTGGCCCGGCGAGCCAGCCTTCCCGTCTTCCCCGTGATGACGCTGGTCCTCGCGGCGCTCCCAGGCGTGCCGCGGGCCCACGCGGACATCCTCAGGGCGCATGATTTCGTGATGGCCGGCGACGCGGTACGCACCCGGATCGTCATGCAGCTCGACGGCGATGCTTCGTTCCGCTGGTTTCTTCTGAGGGCGCCGCATCGGCTGGTGGTGGACCTGCCGCAGACAGGCTTCGCCATCACGCCGGCGGATTTGAAGCCACGCGGCCTGGTGACGAATGTCCGCTACGGCAAGATCAGCGAGGATCATTCGCGCATGATCTTCGTCGTGAACGGGCCCTTCACGGTCGACGGCATCTCCGTGGTCAAGAACGAATCCTCGCCCGGCTATCGGCTCGTCGCCGACATCGTGGCGGCGCCGGAGGCGGCCTTCGAAACCGCGCTTGCGAAACAGGCGGGGGCCGCACCGCACACCGAAGCGGCGGTCGACGATCTGGTGGAGATGGGCCCCAAGCCCGCGGGAAAACCTTTCACGATCGTGATCGATCCGGGCCATGGCGGCATCGACGGCGGGGCCGAGGGCGTCTCCGGTACGATCGAGAAGAACATTACGCTCGCCTTCGGTCTCGAACTCAGGGCGGCGCTCGAGAAGATTGGGAAATACAAGGTCTTGATGACGCGCGACGACGACCGCTTCCTGCCGCTCGACGAGCGCGTGCGCATCGCCCGCCAGGATGACGCGGATCTGTTCATCTCCATCCATGCCGACACCATCTCGATCAAGGGCATACGCGGGGCCACGGTCTACACCGTTTCCGACAAGGCTTCGGACGCGGCCGCGGCCGCGGTCGCCACGCGCGAGAACCTGTCGGACGATCTCGCCGGCGTGGAGATCACGGACGCCAACCACGAGGTTGCCGACATCCTCGTCGACCTGATCCGCCGCGAGACCCATTCCTTCTCGATCCGCTTCGCCCGTTCGCTCGTCGGCCAGTTGTCGAACAAGGTCGAACTGATCAACAATCCGCATCGCTATGCGGGCTTCCGGGTCCTGCAGGCGCCGGACGTTCCGTCGGTGCTGGTCGAACTCGGCTATCTTTCGAACCCCAAGGACGAGGCCGAATTGCGGGACCCGAAATGGCGCGCCAAGGCGATCGACAGCATGTGCCGGGCGATCGAGCTGTTTTCGGTGGCGCGCATGCGGGCAGGGGGGTAGCCTTGCGTTCATCGCAAGCCAGCCGTGCGTTGCAGCGTGACAACAGTTCGCGCGCTAATAGCGGGCATTTGCCTCTGGGGCTTGCCGCTGCCGCATTTTACCCACAACCGCGACGCATGGATCGCCAAATCGGAGTAAGGTGGCGCGGGCAACAGTCTCGCCTTACGCTTGGCGCGTCTGGCAATGTCCGACGCGCGCTGGAGCAGGCATGATACGACTTCTCGGTTATTTTTTCGGCGTCGGAGTGATGCTGGCCTTGCTGGCGGCGGCCGGCGTCGCGCTGTATGTCGGCAACCTGACCAAGGATCTGCCCGACTACGAGGTGCTGGCGAAATACGAGCCGCCGGTTACGACGCGCTTCCACGCGGCCGACGGTTCGCTGATGGCCGAATATGCCGACGAGCGCCGGCTCTATTTGCCGATCCAGGCGATCCCGGACCGCGTCAAGGCCGCCTTCATCTCGGCCGAGGACAAGAATTTCTACACCCATCCGGGCATCGACGTTCAAGGCATCGCCCGCGCGGTCATCACCGATATCGGCAATCTGGGCACCGGCAAGCGTCCGGTCGGCGCCTCCACGATCACGCAGCAGGTGGCGAAGAACTTCCTGCTCTCCTCGGACCAGACGATCGACCGCAAGATCAAGGAGATGATCCTCGCCTTCCGCATCGAGCGCGCCTATTCCAAGGATCGCATCCTCGAACTCTACCTGAACGAGATTTTCCTCGGGATGGGCTCCTACGGCATCGCCAGCGCGGCGCT
>JBQCFA010000377.1:0-12616 GCA_051959695.1 Rhizobiaceae bacterium | reverse complement strand
GTCAAGCTCCTGGATCTGGACGCTTTCGGGTACCACGGTCCCGACCTCCACGGTGGTATCCGAAGGCATCACGACGGGAGCGGGATTCTGCTTGACGACGTATTCATGGATCACCTTCTGCTGGGCCGGCTGGATCACGATGGTGTCGGCCAGTGCATAGGCGGTGCCGGCGGTCAGAAGCCCGGCGGCGAGAAGGGTTGAAACGAGCGTTTTCATCGGTCTCTCCTTGGGTTGAGGATGCCCATTAACCGCCGCACAGGCGGGGAGGTTCCAAAAGCAGCGGCTAATAGAAGCGTCGCGGGCTTGCGTCTGTGGCATTTCCGCACCATTTTCAGGTGAAGCGGATTCGTTCCACGGACCTTCAATCCGTGTGCAATGGAGAAGATGATGGGCAGGTTTCAGGTTATCAGCATGACGGACGCAGCGGCGTCGCGGGTACGCGAGATCGTCGACGCGCGCGAAGGCGCGCATGGTGTCCGCGTTGGCGTCAAGAAGGGCGGCTGCGCCGGCATGGAATACACGGTCGACCTGGTGACGGAGCCGAGCGCCAAGGACGACCATATCGAGCATGACGGCGCACATGTCTGGGTGGCGCCAGAGGCCGCCCTGTTCCTGCTCGGGACCGAGATGGATTTTGAGGTGACCAGGCTTCGGACCGGCTTCATCTTCCGCAACCCTAACCAGACGTCAGCCTGCGGCTGCGGCGAATCCGTCGAGCTCAAGCCGGCGGAGCTTAAAGCGCTCGCGGAGGCGCGGGCGGGAGCGGCCGAGTGGAGTGACTTTGACATTTGAGTCCGGATTGCATCACGCGTCGCTCTCAAATGTCAAATTCAAAGCTCCACTAGAATTATTGAGTTGCTAGTGGTCCTTTTGATTACGGCATTTGCCCGAGAGCGCTGCACAATGGGGACGCAAATGTCGGCATCGGACCACTAGGATGGCCACCTCCGAGGCATATCGCTGGCGGTGTGCATGTTGCGGGGAAGAACATACCGGCCTGCCCATGTCCATGGGCTTCGATCCGCCGCTCGTTTGGGCAAAGCTTGACAAACCTACGCGAGCGGCCTCCTGGGCCGATACGGACTTCTGTGAAATCAACTACAGCGACGGCAATACCGACCGCTTCATCCATTGCGTCCTGCCCCTGCCGGTGCCCGATATCGACGCGGAATTCACTTTCGCCGTGTGGTGTTCTGTCTCTGAAAAGAGCTGGGAAATCTACAAGACAGGCTACGGCGGCGGCGATTACGCCGAAAAAGGCTGTTTCGGCTTCCTCATCGACCATATCCCGGACCTCGAAAACACCCGCAACCTTCCCGCGGATCTATGGTTCCAGCCCGACGGGCTGCGGCCGCTGGTGGAGCTGCATGACGGCCTCGATCCATTGATCTTCGCGCAAAGGGAGGGGGTAGAACCGGCGCAGATCGAACGTTGGGCGTCGATGATGCATCAGCCGCCTGAAGCTTCCTAGTCCACCCACATGCCGGTGCGCTTGTGCCAGTCGGCGATCGATTCATCAGGATAGAGGTCGAAGCTCTTGTCGCGCTTGCCGATTTTAGGCTCGATCCAGTTAGCCTTGTATTTCAGCATGAGATGCGTGCGTTCCCCCGGTTCCGGTAGGTCGGTGTCGATCGCGGAGGCGAAGGGATGGACAAGGTCGGGCCAGGTAGGGTCGTAGAGCCAGAGTGCCGCGCCGCATCGGCGACAGAAATTGCGCTCACCCGTTGATGTCTCGCCGTTCGGATGCTCGTCGTCCTCGATACGGGCGCGATAGACGCCGATATGCTCCTTGCCGTCTATCTTCAGTGTTCGAGCGTCGGCGCCGAGGTTGATGGCGTAGCCACCGCCTCCCTGCTGCTTGCGGCAGATGGAGCAATAGCAGAGCTGGTATGGCGCCGGCGTATGGCTGTCGACGGTGAAGCGCACGGCGCCGCAGCGGCACGAACCTTCAAGCTTCATGGGCATGGGCCGATCCTTTCTGTCAGTTTGCGGCAGCAGTCTTTAGCTGGAGTGGCATGCCGCCATGACAAGCTGCCGTACAGGCGGCATGATCGGCGCATGGAAAACGACGCGATAGCCGATCTCTTCTCCGGCCTTGGTCCAGTGAGCATACGCCGGCTGTTCGGCGGCAAGGGCATCTATTTCGACGGCATCATTGTCGCGATCGTGCTTCGCGGCGAGCTGATGCTCAAGGCCGATGCCGTCAGCGCTCCCGATTTCGAGGCCGCCGGCGCACGTCAATGGACCTACACCGGCTCGCGCCACGGCAAGCTGGTCGCCATGCCCTACTGGACCGTCCCGGACAGCGCCGTTGACGATCCGGAGGAATTTGCAATCTGGGCGCGGAAAGCCCACGAGGCCGGCCTGCGAAACGAGAAAGACAGCGAGGCTTGACGGGTCAAGCGCCCGGATGGCTGGCCTGGCGGGCGAAGCGGCGGTCCGGGACGAGCCACATCGCCGCCACGAAGACATAGAGCGCTACCGAAATCCATTCGCTCAGGAAAGCGAGGGGCACCGCGACCACATAGCAGACCAGCGACAGCCAGCCCTTGAAATCCTGGCCCAGCGCCTTGGCGAAGCCGGAATCGGGTCCGTGCAGCCTGAGGAGGCACCGTTCGAGGATTGTGAAGGCGACCGCGCACATGGCGAGGTCGAAGCCATAGAGGGCGACCGGCTCGGTGGCGAAATGGTTCTCGCCCATGAAGGCGGTGGTGAAAGGCATCAGCGACAGCCAGAACAGGAGATGAAGGTTCGCCCAGAGCACAGCTCCATCCACCCGCTGCACCGTGTGGAACATGTTGTGGAGGTTGTTCCAGTAAAGGCCGACATTGATGAAGGAGAGCACGTAGCTGAGGAAGACCGGAAGGAGCGGCCAGAGCGCCCCGAGGCTTTCGCCGTGTGGAACCTTCAGTTCCAGCACCATGATGGTGATTATAATGGCGATCACGCCGTCACTGAATGCCTCGACCCGGCCTTTTCCCATGCTTCCCCTCTTTCCCTAGGGAGAAAAATACGCGAACCGGAAGGGACGCGCCACCGCTTTCCTGTCCAGGCGGGAGAAACCGACGCGGGTCAGTTGGCCATCACCATCGCCCAATAGCGGCGGCCTTTGCCATCGCTCACATAAGCGAGGCCGAAGCGCCTGATCCGCGGGTCGAGCATGTTTCTCCTGTGCGGCGGGGAATGCATCCAGACGTCCAGCACCTTCGCGCTATCGAACGCGCCATAGGCGATGTTCTCCGCGCGCAGGCCGTGGATGTTGTCCTTCTTCATGCGGCTGACAAAATCCCGGCCGAAGCCGGTCGTATGATCCATCTCGCCGGAACGGGCCATATAGGTCGCCTGCCGCAGAGCGGCATTCTCGAGTTCCGCGTCGGGCCTGAGCGGTTCAGTGCCGTTCTCCGTTCGCAATCGCGCGATCGCCGGCGCGGCGGCTCCCGAAACGCCGGCGCCCGGTCCGGTCTCATGCACGCTGCCGCAGCCGGCGAGGGCCATCGCTAAGAGCCCCGCCAAGACGGAGCGGCGTGTCTTCCCAATCGGAAATCTCAAATGCCGATCCGTTCGTCCGATACCTTCAGCGCGGTGTGCGGCTGCATCGTGACGTAAGCGGCTTAACAACCCACTACGCGGCACAGACGGATCAACCGTGGGGGATAACCGGAGGCTGGATAGCCGCTTAGGCGGCCCTGCCGATCTCGACGAAATGCGAAAGCGGAAGCACCATGACAAGCCTGCCGGCGGCGTCCTCTACTTCGTACTCTGTGCCCCATTGTATGGCGCGCCCGGTGAGGGCCGCCTTGTCGACGAACTCTGCGGCCCGTCTCTTGGCCGCGTCGATGGCGCTTGTGAGATCGGGCAGCGGCGCGCCCGCCGCATCTCTGGTCAGTCTGTCGCCTTCACGAAGGTGGAAGAAATACCGCATCGTCGATGTCTCCAAACAGGTGCCTCCCCACGGCACTGCGGAAACTCGGAAGCGAGGGAAACGTTCCCTCCAAAATCGGAGCGGATATCGCGATGGTCGTTCAGCCGACTACCACGTTCGCCGCTCCCACCTGCGGCCGCCTGACGCGTCGCGGCTGCTTGGGCGACGGCAGGCCGAAAAGCGCCATTAGCTGGGGTTCTTCGCGCGTGCCGTTCTGGAACTGCCGCAGAAGGCTTGCTGCCAGTTCGTCAGCCTCCGGGCTGGCGATTTCGATTGCTCGTTCGGCGCATATCCTGTCGAGAATGCGCTTGGCGAGCGCAAGATCGGACGGTCCTAGAAATGCGTCGTGAAATGTGGTGGAAGTCATTCGAACCTCCTTGCTCCCGCCTGTCAAATGCCTGCTGCCGGCGAGCCCGCAAGAAGAGCGTCGTCGGCAGTTACATTGGTCTTCATGCTGAAACGGTGCAATTAAATATGACATTGAGGGCCAAAGTTCGGCGCGGGCCGGGTTGGATCGAACATTTCGTGACAATAGTCGTCACATCCGGTGATCGGCGCCCCCTGTCGCTGGAGAACGGTGGTTTATGGAAGGGCGCATATGACACCCCACCTCGAAGCGGCACCTGGAGCCTACGCGGAAACGGTGCTTCTGCCCGGAGATCCGCTGCGCGCGAAATGGATCGCGGAAACCTTCTTCGATGGGGCGCGGCAAGTGAACGGCGTTCGCAACTGCCTCGGCTTCACCGGGAACTATCGCGGCGTGCCAGTGAGCGTGCAGGCGACCGGCATGGGCCAGCCCTCGACGGCGATCTACGCGCATGAACTGATCCATTTCTACGGCGCGAAAACGCTCATCCGCGTCGGCACTTGCGGCGGCATTCATCCGAGCGTGAAATTGCGCGACGTGATCCTTGCGCAGACCGCATCGACCGACGGCGCGATGAACCGTTTTGCGTTCGCTCCCTTTGAATTCGCTCCGGCGGCGGATTTCGGCCTGCTCCGCGCTGCGGCCGACGCCGCCGAGCGGCACGGCGTAAGGGCGCATGTCGGCGGCATCGTTTCCAGCGATATCTTCTACGGGCCGCAAGATCGCTACCGGATTCTCGCCGACCACGGCGTGCTCGGCGTCGAGATGGAGGCCAGCACCCTCTATACCGTCGCTGCGCGGGGGGGCGCGAGGGCGCTAGCCGTCTGCACCATGAGCGACTGCCTGCTGACCGGTGAGGCGCTCGACGCCGCGTCGCGCCAGTCGTCGCTGAGGGAGATGGTCACGCTGGCGCTGGAGGTTGCGGTTGGTATCTAGCCGGAGATGATGGCCAGAGGTCCTCATGCACCCTTAACGTATTTGCGCCAGTCGTGCTCCTCCCTGAAGCCGAGCACCTCGCGCGCCTTGCGGTTGGAGAGCGGCGCCTCGAAGCCGGGGATCTCGCGGGTGACGGGCGTCCCGGGCGCGTATTTCTTGAGGAATTCCATGGTCGGCGTCTCGGCGGTGATCGTGTCGTTGACGGCGTTGAAGACCTGGAAACCGAGGCCATCCTTCTCCAGGCACAGATGCACGATCTGGCCGAGGTCGCGTGCGTCGATATAGCTCCAGGCGTTGCGCTTGCGCGACGGCGGATCGGCGACGAAGCGGGTGAACATGCTGTATTCGTACGGCTCGATCACGTTGCCGATCCTCAGCGCGTAGATGTCGGCGCCGCTCCTCATGGCAAAGGCGCGCGCCGTCTTCTCGTTCAGCACCTTGGACAGGCCGTAGCTGTCCATCGGGTCGATGTCATAGTCCTCCTCGAGCGGGAAAGAATGGAAGTCCTTGTCGCCCTCGGCGAAGCAGACGCCGTAGGTCGTCTCGCTCGAAGCGATGATGATCTTGCGGATGCCGAGCTTCACCGCCGCCTCGATGACGTTGTATGTGCTGATGGTGTTGACGCGGAAGGTCTCGTTGTCCGGCTTGATCAGGACGCGCGGGATGGCGGCGAAGTGGACGACCGCGTCGACCGGGGCCGGGCCTTTGCCCGTCTCGAAGCCGCCGAAACCGAAATGCATCGACAGCGCGTTGAAGACCTCGCCGCTGTCACATACATCGGCGATCAGCGTGTTGACGCCGGGATGGGCGAGCGGCGCGAGATCGACGTTGAGCACCTCGTGGCCCCGGTCGACCAGATAGGGTACGACGTGCTTTCCGGCCTTTCCGGAGCCCCCAGTGAACACTACTCGCTTCGCCATGATATGTATTCTCCAGCTTCGATGTCGGGCGCGATGATGACAGAATGGACGCCGGCCCGGCAAGCCGCGCGACATTGCAGCGTGCCGGGCTTTGCTCTATGCAGTCCCGGGCAAAGGAGACCGGTCCGGCAATGAGCCTCGTCGACACGATCCGCAATGCCTTCGTTCCCGTCCGCCGTGAAGGCTATCCTTTCATCGCCGCCTTCGCCGTCGCTTCCCTCCTGCTCGGCGCCGCCTGGACGCCGCTGTTCTGGATCGGCCTGGTGCTGACCGGCTGGTGCGCCTATTTCTTCCGCGATCCGCCGCGCGTCACCCCGGTCGACGATCGCTGGGTGGTTAGCCCCGCCGACGGCAGGGTCACGTCGGTCGCGCCGGCGGTTCCGCCGCGCGAACTCGGCCTCGAAAGCGGCGAGATGATCCGGATCTCCGTCTTCATGGATGTCTTCTCCTGCCATGTGAACCGTTCGCCGGTGCGCGGCAGGATCACCCGGATCGAGCATCGCCCGGGCAAGTATCTCAACGCCGAACTCGACAAGGCGAGCGCGGAGAACGAGCGCAACGGCCTCCTTATCGACAGCCCGAACGGCACGGTCGCCGTCGTCCAGATCGCCGGCCTGGTGGCCCGGCGCATTCTGTGCTGGGCGGCGGTCAACGGCGACATCGGCATCGGCGAGCGCTTCGGCCTGATCCGCTTTGGCTCGCGCGTCGATGTCTATCTTCCCGCGGGCGCGGTCGTGCGTGCAGCCGTCGGCCAGACGGCGGTCGCCGGCGAAACGATCCTGGCGGAGTTCGGCGGCGAGGCGACGCCGCCGCTGGTACGCGTGTCGTAGCGGCGTAGCGGTCTGATGGTCGGGCCCTTTCCCCCTTTCGAACCGCACGGCATGGGCGGCCCTCGCATTCGCGAGATACCGCTGCGCATGATCGTGCCGAACCTGATCACGGTGCTGGCCATCTGCGCCGGCCTGTCGGGCATTCGACTGGCCTTCGAAGGGCGCTTCGAGACGGCGGTCATCATGGTGCTAGTCGCAGCTTTCCTCGACGGCATAGACGGCCGCACGGCGCGCATGCTGAAGACGACCACGAAATTCGGCGCGCAGATGGATTCGCTCGCCGACATCGTCAATTTTGGCGTCGCGCCCGCGCTCGTGCTCTACGCCTACGTGCTCAACGACGCGCGCGGCCTCGGCTGGATCGCCGCGCTTCTCTTCGCCATCGCCTGCGCGTTGCGCCTGGCGCGCTTCAACGTCATGGGCGAGGCGCCCAACGTGCCCGGGAGGCATGCCGACTATTTCGTCGGCGTGCCGGCGCCGGCGGGCGCCGTCCTGGTGCTGCTGCCCGCCTATCTCGGCTTCCTCGGCGTAGAACGGACGCACTTCTTCGCCTACGCGTCGACGATCTACGCCTTCCTGGTGGCACTGATGCTGGTCAGCCGTCTGCCGGTCTATTCCGGGAAGGGAATTAGCACCAAGATCCATCGAGACATCGTGCTGCCGCTGATCCTGGTCGTGGTGGTCTATGTGTCGCTGCTGGCGAACTACACCTGGGAGACGCTCGTCGTTTCCGCGCTGCTCTATCTGGGATCGCTGCCCTTCGGATTCCGAGCCTATTCGCACCGCGCCACAAAGGAAGACGCCGGGGCGGAAATGGATCCGGAGAACGGCGAGGAAGCGGATATCGCCACCGGCGGCGAACCGGACAAGGGCTGACCCGGCCAGAGCAACGGGCGTTCCGAACAACGCGGTATCCGCTGCTCCAGCCTGGTTTCTCAGCCGCATCTGTGCGGACGCCAGCTGATTTCCGTCTGGCTGGAAAGTGCTTTGAGGCCGCGCGTCTATGCGGCCCTAGCCCGCTTTCCCTGCGGCCGCCTGGCTTCCGGCGTCTCGGTCTTTACCGGTGCGATGCGATCGGCGCGGCCGAGCCTCGTGAAGAAGCCCTCGCGGTCCGTCGAAACGGCCTCGCCCGTGTCGTGCCATCCCGCCAGCGGCGGCTGAAGGATTCCCGGCGCATCGCTACGCATGATCCCGAGCATCACATTGGGGCCGGATATCCATAGGCGTCCGCCGTCGGCCAGCCCCTGAATTGCCTCCAGCCGGATCTCCATGCCGGGGAGCAACCTGCCGGCGCCGCCCGGTCGATTGTGGGTCAGGCTGCCCGCGGCGATCGCGCCGGCGGCCTGCGGGCCGCCGAACGCTTCCAGAACCGACATGCCGGCCCGGCCTGACCAAAGGCGTAGCGTCTCGGCACGCAGCGACCCCGCCTCCACTAGGATCACGCGCGGCTGCGCGGCATCCGCAGCCGCGGTCGCCTCACCATAGGCGGTGAGGAAGGCGTCGGATCCGAGGACGATCGTGGCGGCCGGCGCGGCCCCGGATAACGCGGCGTCCCGGCCGAAGAAATCTGCGAATCGCGTCTCGGCGCCGGACAACAATGGTAGCAGAAGCCCGGCCGTAAGCCCCAGCGCCTCGGAGACGGGCAGCGCGTGGATCATCCGGTCGCGCGGCGTCACCGAGAGCCGCGTCCCGAGCTGCATGGCGCCGGCGAGGATATTGCGGTCGGAGAGGGCGACCGCCGCGGTTTCGCCGCTTTCGTCCCTGGCGAACAGGATCGCCGCCGGGCGCCCGGCACCGCTTCGTCTCGGCGAGTGGTGCCAAAGCTTGCGCGCGAGGAGCCTTTGGGAGGCGGATGCCGAGCGTTCGACGTCCTCGAGCCAGAGGAGCCTGATTCCATCGGCCTCGAGCGTGGCCACCAAGTCGGCGAGGCCATTTGCCTCGACATGGCGCCGCGAGGAGAGGACCGTTCTTATGTCAGCGATCCGCAATGCCGCCTTGAGGCTTGCGGCATCCGCATCCGCCGGCGGAAAGGCGGCGACGCGGCCGGTAGTGTTGAGGGCGAGAAGCGTCGTCGCAAGGACAGGGGCGTTCGGAAGCAGGATCGCGATCGCTTCCTTTTCCGCCGTCATCGCAGCCAGCCCGCTGCCGAGCTGGCGGGCACCCGCCAGAAGCTGCCTGTAGGTGAGCGAATGCGCTCCGTCGCCGAGAACGGTGCGGTTGTGGCCATGGAGATCAGCGGCATCGCGCACGGCCGCGAACAGATTGCGCGACAGATCGGCGGCGGCGAAGCGTGCGCCGGCGCAATAGTCGAAAAGCGCGTTCGCGGCGGTGGTGGTGGGGCGGTCCGAACGCTCCCTCAACTCGCCGAGAGTGGCGGCGGTCAGCGCGGTGATCGAAAGCTTCGGCAGAATCTTGCGCGGCGCCGTTGCGGCGGGCAACAGCGAAAGCAGAGAATGGCGGGAGCCGTCCACGAAAACGGGCACGATGCGGGCGTCCGATTTGGTAGCGATCCGGGCCACCGCGCGGTAGAGCCGGAAGGCCTTGGCGTCCGGTTCGACGTCGCCGGGAAGATAGACCGCCAGCTTGCCTTTGCCGCGCAGGTGCCGGACCAGCCGGCGGCTGACGAAGACGTGGTGCGCGTTGAATTCGATGGTTCGAGCGAGCTCCCGCCACGGCTCCAGCCATATCGACCGGGCCGATTCCTGGTCGAGAATGTGCAGCGTCTCGGCCGGCAGCAGCGGTAGCATCAGCACCGGGTCGAGCCGCGACTGATGCAGCACCACGTAGATTACGGGTGATTCGGCCTTGCGCGCCGCCCGCATCAGGCTGTCGTCGACGCGGTAGGCGAGCTTCAGCGGTACATAGAGAATGGCCTGGTGGAGATTTATCCCCAAGCGGGCCGTGAGGTAGAGCGCAACGCCCAACCACGCGACAACGATGCCAAAGAGGGCTGCAACGGTCTGGATCATGCCACACCTCCGGCAGTTCGGTCGCCTCGGCCCCTCGACGAAGCGCAAGGGTAGCGGAAGATGCACGCACGTCAACCCGGCGCGCATCGCGATGTGGACGGCCGGTGGATTGCCGCGCGTCGCAGGCGTTGGCAAAGTCTCCGGCGCTGCCGATCGGTGGCCGCTCCGGTGGCGGCTTGATCTTCGCATGGAACGGTGTCCCATTGTCAGGATACGGAACCGGGATGCGAGCCTGGCGACAATCGAAGCGAATTCTTTCGCCGCACATGAACCGCCGCGGCGGTCGCCGCCGCGCTGATCTGAAAGGCGATGTCCGCTTCGACCGGCCGCTCGGCTATGGCCTCAAATATGCCTGCGGCTTCGGCGATAGGTGTCGAGGTTGCACCGGTAGGGAAGAGGAGGGACTGGACCGATGGATGCGGAATCGCTGAAGAAGATGCAGGCGCCGCTCAAGGATGCCTATCGCGCGGAGCCGTCGCGCGCCGTCATCACGTTGCGCGCCAGGGGGTCGATCGACGACCAGAAGATCGCCTGCAAGGTGGAGACGGGCAGGGCGCTCGCCGTCGCCGGGCTGCATCCGGCAACCGGCGGCTCGGGCCTGGAGCTGTGCTCGGGCGACATGCTGCTTGAGGCGCTGGTCGCCTGTGCCGGCGTCACTCTCAAGGCTGTCGCCACCGCCCTCGATTTCAGGCTCGGTAACGCCACGGTGACGGCGGAGGGCGACCTCGATTTCCGCGGTACGCTCGGCGTCGCCAAGGATGCGCCGGTCGGCTTCGCCGCGATCCGGCTCTCCTTCGATCTCGACACGGACGAGACGGAGGAACGCAAGGCGACACTGCTGAAGCTTACGGAGCGCTACTGCGTGGTCTTCCAGACGCTTTCAACGCGGCCGCGACTGTCGGTAGCGGCAGCCTGACCCTATTCCTCGAAGTTCTGGTCCTGGGTCGGGATGCATTGCATGATCCAGGCCGCTTGCGCCGGATTCTTCTGGAACTCTGTCACGGCCGCCATGCAGGCGTCGCGTGTGTCAAAGGAATTCGGCATCACCACCATCCCGCCTTGCGGGCTGGCGACGACGAGCCACCAGATGAATGTTGTTGCCGCTGCCGCTGCCATCACTTCCTCCTGAAGCGAATAGTGTCGCGATCGAATCGCCGAAGGCGGATTATCGCCCGCGCGAAAGGTTTCACAAGGCCCATTCGCGCAGCCAGCCGGGGGGGTGGGGCGCCATCCTGCGAACGCACCGTTTGCAATCCTCAACGATGAAAGGAGTCAACACGGCAGTGATGCTGCCCTATATGGGGGACGAACATGAATCGGGAGACGGGAGACGAACGTGGCGCTGAAGCTGCAAACCATCATCGTAAGTACGCGACCGAGCCGACAAGGCCCGCCCTTGGGCCAATGGTTTCACGATTACGCGTCGGCCAATTCCGAGTTCGACGCGGAACTCCTGGATCTTGCCGATTTCGAGCTTCCGGTATTCGACGAGCCGGAGCATCCGAGGCTGCGGAAATACGTGCACGAGCACACGAAAAGATGGAGCCAGGCGATCGAACGGGGCGACGCCTATGTCTTCGTCACGCCGGAATACAATTACGCCCCGCCGCCGTCCTTCTTCAACGCCGTGACCTATCTGAGCAGCGAATGGGCCTACAAACCCGCCGGCCTTCTGAGCTATGGCGGCGTGTCGGGCGGCCTGCGCGCCCAGCAGGCGGCCAAGCCTGTCCTGACCACGCTGCGCATCATGCCCATCCCCGAATCCGTCAGCGTGCAGTTCTTCATGCAGCGCATCAAGGACGGCGTGTTCGAGCCTACGGACCTGATGGCCGAGGGCGCCCGGAACATGCTTTCCGAGCTTCACCGCTGGGCGACCGCGCTGAGGACGATGCGCGGCTGAGCCGGCGGTGACAACCGCCTGACGGGCACGGCTATACGGATGCGGCCGCCATGCGCCGCATCCGCCTTGCTCCTCGTGCCGGCATCGCCTAAATAGCGCGCAACTCTCCATCCATTCGAGAACGGGAAAAGCGCGCGTGGCACGCCAATTCATCTATCACATGTCTGGCCTTTCCAAGGCCTACGGCACCAAGAAGGTGCTGGAGAACATCCACCTCTCCTTCTACCCCGACGCCAAGATCGGCATTTTGGGCCCGAACGGCGCCGGCAAGTCGACCATCCTCAGGATCATGGCCGGCCTCGACAAGGAATGGAGCGGCGAAGCCTGGCTCGCCGAAGGCGCCACCGTCGGATACCTGCCGCAGGAGCCGCAGCTCGACCCGGCGCTCGACGTGTTCGGCAACGTCATGGAGGGCGTCGCCGCCAAGACGGCCATCGTCGAGCGCTACAACGAGCTGATGATGAACTATTCCGACGAGACGGCCGACGAATCGGCCCGTCTCCAGGACGAGATGGATCGGCTGAACCTCTGGGACTTGGAGCAGCAGGTGGAGATGGCCATGGAGGCGCTCGGCTGCCCGCCCAAGGATGCCGACGTGACCACGCTCTCCGGCGGCGAGCGCCGCCGCATCGCGCTTTGCCAGCTTCTCCTGCGCGAGCCCGACCTGCTTCTGCTCGACGAGCCGACCAACCACCTCGATGCCGAGACGACGGCGTGGCTGGAAAAACACCTGCGCGCCTATAAGGGCGCGGTGATGATCATCACCCACGAC
>JBQCFA010000376.1:0-3022 GCA_051959695.1 Rhizobiaceae bacterium | reverse complement strand
CGGTGGCGGGCGGCCAGTCCAACCCGACCTATTTTCTCGATTTCGGCGCGCGCCGTTTCGTCCTGCGCAAGAAGCCGCCGGGCACGCTCTTGCCTTCGGCCCACGCGATCGATCGGGAGTTTCGCGTACAAAGCGCGCTGGTACGGTCGGACGTCCCTGTCGCTCCGATGCTCTTCTATCATGGCGAGCCGGACATCCTCGGCACGCCGTTCTATCTCATGGAACGGGTCGCAGGGCGCATCTTCTCCGAAAGCAGCCTGAAGGACGTGGCCCGTCATGAGCGGCGGGCGATGTATCGTTCCGCGGCGGAAGTCCTCGCCGCGATCCATTCCACCCATATCGACGCGGTGGGGCTGCGCGACTTCGGCAAGACCGGCGCCTATCTCGCCCGGCAGATCGACCGCTGGACCAGGCAATGGGATCTTTCACGTGACGAGGGAATACCGGAGATCGACCGGCTCGCCGCATGGCTGCGCGAGCATCTCCCGGAGGGTGACGGCGACACGACGCTGGTGCATGGCGATTTCCGCATCGGCAATCTGATCTTCCATCCGCGCGAGCCGCGCGTATCGGCGGTGCTCGACTGGGAACTCTCCACGCTGGGCGACCCGATGGCCGACCTCGCCCATTGCTGCATCTATGCCTGGTACAACAGGCCCGAAGAATATGGCGGCGTCCTCGGCGTCGATCTCGAGGCCGAGGCGCTGCCCTCGTTCGATGAATTCGTCGCCGACTACATGGCCGCCTCGGCCTTGCCGCGTTCACTCACCCGCTATCATCTTGCCTTCGCGCTTTTCAGGAACGCGGTGATCTTTGCCGGAATAGCCGCGCGGGCCCGCGCCGGCAACGCAGCATCGAAGGATGCGGCGCAAGCCGGTCGGCTCACTCCCGTCTTTGCCCGGCGCGGCCTCTCCGTCGCATTGCATCAGGAAAACGACCATGGATTTTGAATACGACGCCAGGACGCTGGAGATGAAGGACCGGCTCGCCGCCTTCATGCAGGCACACATCCATCCGCATGACCGGGAATGGCATGAAACGACCGGACGCGGCGAGTATCCGCTGACGCTGGTCGAGCGGCTGAAGGAGAAGGCGAAAGCCGAAGGGCTTTGGAACCTGTTCCTGCCCGGGTTACGTGACGACGAACCGGGGACGCGGCTCGACAACCTGGAGTATGCGCCGCTGGCCGAACTGATGGGTCGGGTGCCCTGGTCGCCTGAAGTGTTCAACTGCAATGCACCCGACACCGGCAATATGGAGATCCTGCACCTCTTCGCCACGCCCGACCAGCGCCGGGATTACCTGATACCGCTGATGGAGGGTCGCATCCGCTCCGGTGTGTCCATCACCGAGCCCGACGTCGCCTCGTCGGACCCGACGAACCTGCGCACCACCATCCGGCGCGACAAGGACCACTACGTCATCAACGGGCGCAAATGGTTCACGACTGGCGCCAAGCATCCGAACTTCGCCTTTGTCATCGTCATGGGCATCACCGACGAGGCTTCCGATGCCGCACGCCACGCCCGGCACTCCTTCGTCATCGTGCCGAAGGAGACACCTGGATTCCGCGTCGTGCGCGATGTCGCCATCATGCATCATCAGTCGGCGGACGGACATTGTGAGGTCGAGTTCAAGGATGTGCGCGTGCCGGTCGCCAATCTGCTTGGGCAGGAAGGCGCCGGCTTCCGGATCGCGCAGGCCAGGCTCGGGCCCGGCCGAATCCATCATTGCATGCGCACCATCGGGCAGTGCGAATTGGCGCTCGAACTGATGTGCGAACGGGCGCTGACCCGCTCGACCTTCGGCAAGGCGCTTTCCGAGAACGCCAACATCCAGGATTGGATCGCGCTCTCGCGGATCGAGATCGAGCAGGCCCGGTTGCTCAATCTGCGTGCCGCCTGGATGATGGACCGGCACGGCAACAAGGCAGCGCGCGAGGAAGTATCGGCGATCAAGGTCGTTGCCGCCCGGCTGCAGACACAGGTGGTCGACCGCGCCATGCAGGTCTTCGGTGCCATGGGCATCACCCCCGATACGCCGCTCTCCTATCTGTGGACCTGGGGCCGCGCACTGCGCTTCATCGACGGGCCGGACGAGGTGCACCTGCGCACCGTCGCGCGCGGCGAGCTTGCGAAGGCAGCCAGGCGCCTCGAAGCGGGAAACGCCGCGTGAGAACCTTCGAGGATATCAACTACGCGACTTCGGACGGCATCGCCGTCGTCACGCTCGATCGGCCGGAGAAACTCAACGCCGCCCGCGTGCGGACGCACGAAGAAATCAGGGCCGCGCTCGACCAGGCCGACGCGGACGACGCGGTCCGGGCCGTCATCGTCACCGGCGCCGGTCGCGCCTTCTGCGCCGGGACCGACCTTTCCGACGGCTTCGACCTGCCGACCGGCGGTGACCCGGAAACCGGCGAGGGCGTGCCGCCCGATGTCGGGGGACAGGTGACACTCCGCCTATACGCCATGACGAAGCCGGTCATCGCAGCGGTGAACGGAGTCGCGGCCGGCTTCGGGGCGACCTTCCTCCTCGCCATGGATCACCGGATCGCGGTGCCGGACGGCCGCTTCCTTTTTCCTTTCGTGCGCCGCGGTATCATGCCGGAATCCTGCTCGAGCTGGTTCCTGTCGCGTCTTGTCGGCATGGGCCCCGCACTCGACTGGATGCTGACCGGCCGAACAATACCCTGCAACGAGGCGCTGTCGAAGGGCCTTGTCGACGAGGTCGTGTCGCCGGAAGAATTGATGCCTCGCGCCCGCGCCTATGCCGCCGAGATCGCCACAAATTGCGCGCCCGCTTCCGTCGCGGTGGCGCGACAACTCATGTGGCGGATGGCCGCCACTCCCGACCCGTACGTGGCGCACGATTATGAATCGCGCGCGCTGGCCGCGCTCCTTGCTCATCCGGATTCAATCGAAGGCGTCCGCTCGTTCACGGAAAGACGCCGGCCGGCGTTTACCGGGACCGCGTCCGACGCCGACTTCATGCGGACAGGGGGGGAGAAGTGATGCGGCTT
>JBQCFA010000375.1:0-6465 GCA_051959695.1 Rhizobiaceae bacterium | reverse complement strand
GTGCCGATCGGATCCGGCATCTCGCGCGCCACCATCGAAATCGCGACCGGGACGGGATGACCCGCCTTCAGGCTTCGCGTGATCAGTTCCAGCGCTTCCGGGAGCTGGATGCCGAAATGCTTGTGACGGCGCTTGCGGAGGAATCTCAGCGTCATGATCGGCAGGATGAGACATAGGACGGGGGCGGTCAGGGCCGCGATCCTGATCGACATCCCGAACCAGAGCAGGAAGAGCGCGATGCCGAACGCCGCGCCCGACGTGATGCCGATGAATTGCGGCAGGGGCTTGGTCAGGCCCGACTGCGTGCGCAAGCGGCGCAGGCCCGCGAGCGAGAAGAGCGTGCGGCGACCGTCGATGCCCCTCTCCTTGCGCAACTGGATGAGCACCTGCTCCTGGCTGAGCTTCTTTTCCTGGAGCTTCATTCGCCGGTTGATGGCGGCGCGCCTGTCGCTGCGGCCGGCATAGAGCAGGTAGACGGCTTCCGCGACCATGATGCCGGCAACGGCGGCGCAGGCATAGATGAGGTAGAGGGGATCCACCGGCACTACTCCTGCGGGACGCCGGGCTCGAAATACTTGCCCGGGAACTCGATCCCCATGGCACGCAGATCTTCCAGGAATCGCGGACGGATGCCGGTCGCCTCGAAATGTCCGCTGATCGTCCCGTCCGCCTCCATTCCCGTGCGGACGAAGCGGAAAATCTCCTGCATCTGGATCACGTCGCCTTCCATGCCCGTCACTTCGGCAACGCTCGTCACCTTGCGCTTGCCGTCGGACAGGCGGGTCAGCTGCACGATGATCTCGATAGCGCTGGATATCTGGCTGCGGATCGATTGCACCGTCATCGGCATGCCGGTCATCCCGAGCATTTGCTCGAGGCGGGAAATGGCGTCGCGCGGCGTATTGGCGTGGATCGTGGCCATCGAACCTTCATGGCCGGTGTTCATGGCCTGCAGCATGTCGAAGGCTTCCTCGCCGCGGCACTCGCCGAGGATGACGCGGTCGGGACGCATGCGCAGCGCATTCTTGACGAGGTCGCGCTGCTTGATCTCGCCATGGCCTTCCACGTTGGCCGGCCGCGTTTCCATGCGCGCCACGTGAGGCTGCTGCAACTGAAGCTCGGCGGCGTCCTCGATGGTGATCAGGCGCTCGTCCTCGGGAATGAAGGCGGAGAGCGCGTTGAGCATGGTGGTCTTGCCGGTGCCGGTGCCGCCCGAGATGATCGTCGTCTTGCGCGCATGCACGGCGGCGGCCAGCACCTCGGCCATGTTCTGGGTGATGGCGCCGAATTCGATCAGCTTGTGCAGCTCGAGCTTGTGCTTGGAGAATTTGCGGATCGAGACCAGCGGCCCGTCGACGCCAACCGGACGGATCGCGGCGTTGAAGCGCGAGCCATCCAGCATGCGCGCGTCGACCATGGGCTGGGATTCGTCGACGCGCCGCCCGACAGCGGCGACGATCTTGTTGACGATCCGGAGAAGATGCGCCTCGTCCTTGAACGGAACGTGGATCTTCTCCAGCTTGCCGCGGCGCTCGACGAAGCAATTGTCGTGGCCGTTGATCAGGATGTCGTTGATCGTGGGGTCCTTGAGAAGCGGTTCCAGCGGCCCGAGCCCGACCATCTCGTCGACGATGTCGTCGACGAGCGCATCGAGCTCTGCGACGTTCAGCGCAAGCCGCTCGTTGCGGGTCTTCTCCGACACGAACTCGTGAATCTGCCGCTGCATCTCGGTGCGCGGCAGCTTCTCCAGCGCGACGAGGTTGATTTCCTCCAGCAGCATGCGATGGATGCGGTCGCGCGCGTCGAGGGAGCGGTTGGAGGCCTTGGCCTGACCGGCGCTCGGCTCCGCCGTCACCGCCTTGATGACCTTACGCGCCGAGGGGATGACCACAGCCGCCGCGCGATCGGCGGCCGACGGCTCCGCTAAACGTGCTTCCTTCGGCCGGTTGCTGAGGGTGGAAAAACGCGTCGCCATCGCCGATCAGCCCGCCTTGCGCCTCAATCCGCCGGCGAAGTCGAAGAAGGATCGCTTCTTCACGGCCATCGTGGCCTCCTCCGGCAGGACGATGCGTTTCAGGTCCTGAAGGACGTTCGCTTCCGGATCGAGCGCATGCAGCGGCATGCCTCGGTCGACCGCCTCGCGAACCAGCCGGTAGTTGTTGGAGATGCCGCCGACGAAATGGTCGCCGAGCAGTTCCTCGACGTCCGACGGGGTGACCCCGCTGCCCGATTTCTTCTGCTCGAAGCGGTTGACGATGACGCTCGGCTTCACTTCCCGGGCGGTGCGTTCCTGGATGGCCTTGATGAGGCGCTGCGTGTGGCGCAGGCACGGCACCGTCATCTCCGAGACGATGTAGAGCCTGTTGGAGCCGAGCAGCACCGTCTCCGTCCATGGGAACCAGGTGCGCGGCATGTCGATGACAACATTGTCGAAATAGGCCGAGACGAGATCGAGCATGCGCACGACGACGTCGGTGTTGAAGGAACGCATGTCGGCGGGGTCGCTCGGCGCGGCGAGCACGCAAAGCCCGCTATCGTGCCGCGACAGCATGACGTCGAGCAATTGCCTGTCCAGCCGCTCGGGCTGGTTCTCGATCTCGTTGATGTCGAAGCGCGGCTCGAGGTCGAGATATTCGGCGCAGGCGCCCTGCTGGAAATTCAGGTCGACCACGCAGGTGGAGGCCGCGCGCGTGACGGAATGGTGGAGCTGGAAGGCCGTCTGCACCGCAAGCGTCGTCGTGCCGACCCCGCCGGCCGCGGGCATGAAGGTGTAGACCTGCGATTCAGCGTTTTCCTGCCGTCCGGGCCCCTGCAGCGCACGGATGCAGCAACGCACGAGATCGGCGGTCGTGATCGGCTTGACCAGGAAATCCTCGATCTGGAGCTGGACGAGGATGCGGACGGCAGCGGCGTCGAACTGCTGCGTCACCACGACCACCGGCGCGCGCCCTTCCAGCCGGCGCACGACGCGCTGCAGCGATTCGATCTGCTCCAGGCTCGAAACGTCCATGTCGACGATCGCCGCGCCGCATTCGGAGGCCTCGATCTCGCCGCGCAGCTCGCCGACGCTCTTCTCCAGCGTCACCAGTTCGATCGCTTCCGAAGAGGAGAAGGCGGCGCGCGTATCCTGCAGGAAGGACCTGTCCCTGGATACCAGAATGACTCGCTTGCTCTTGTTGGCTGCCGACATGATCAATTGTCCGTTGAAGAATTGCTGCCCGACGGCGACGGCGCGGCAGCGGGCGTGGCGGACTTGTTCTGGTACTGCGCGTGGTCGGCCGGCACGACGAGATGGGTATTCTCGACGCCACGCGGCCACGGATCGACCATCTGCAGGACAGTGTCGGCGGCGATGGCGTCGCCGGCCATGCCCGTCACGCCTTCGTTGCGGGCGTATTCCGACTGGCATCCCGCCGCCGCGAAGGACAAACCGAAAACCGAGACAAGGATCGTCGCTCTCAACATCGTTTTCGTCCTATTGCAGGTCGAGGAAGTGGCCGCTGTCGGCGCGAACGACCGGCGCACCGGCGGAAGCGACCTTCGCCGCGCCCGGCTTCACCTCGTCGACATTGCCGAGGAAGTAGTCGGCGTTGCTTGCCGGCTTCGAACCGTCGAGCGGCGTCACCACCTTCTTCGATGGATCGATGGGCTTCACCAGGAACGGCGTGACGATGATGATCAGGTCCGTCTCACGGCGCTGGTAGGCCTTCGAGGAGAACAGCGCTCCGAGTATCGGCAGCTTGCCGAGGCCGGGCAGCGCGTCGGTGGTGAGGCTGTTCTGCGTCTGCAACAGCCCGCCGAGCATGAAACTCTGTCCGCTCTTCAGGTCGACCGAGGTCTTGGCGCGGCGAACGACGAAGCCGGGCACGGAGATGCCGTTCAACTGATAGGAGGCCGAGGGATCGATCGACGAGACTTCCGGCGCGATCTGCAGGCTGATGAGGCCGTCCTCCAGCACGGTCGGCGTGAATTCGAGGCTGACGCCGTATTTGTGATAGTTGACCGTGACGGTGTTGTTGTCCGACGAAACCGGAATGGGGAACTCGCCGCCGGCGAGGAAGCTCGCCGTCTCGCCCGAGCGGGCGATCAGGTTCGGCTCGGCCAGGCTGCGGGCGGCGCCGCGGCTCTCCAGCGCCTTCAGCGTGACATCGATGGAAGCGCCGTTCGACAACAGCCGTCCGATGATCTCGCCGGTCTGCGCGGCGGGCTCCTGGCCGGGATCGATCTGTACCTTGCGGCCGCCGAACCCATAGGCGACGTTGGCGCTGTAGGTCGCGCCGAGATCGCGTCCGGCCTGGCGGCTGATCTCTATGAAGCGGACGTTGAGCTGGACCTGCTGCGAAGACGAGACGTTGACCGAGTTGATGATCTTCTCTTCACCCGAGAAGCGGTCGGCGATGTTCTTCGCCTTCTCGGCGGAAACGGCGTCCCTGGCCGTGCCGGAGAGCACCAGACGGCCGTTGGCCGAGTTCACGGTGATGTCGGCGCCCGGAACGTTGGCGCGGATCGCCTTGGCGAGGTCCTTGGTGTCGAGGGTCACCTCGACATCGATATTGCCGACGAGCCGCTTGTCCGCATCGAAAAGCGCGATCCCCGTGGTGCCGAGCTTGGAGCCGAGAACGTAGAAGGAATGATCCGTCAAAGGGTTGACGTTGGCGATGTCCGGATCGCCGATGACGATCTGCGAGAAAGGCACGCTGGTGCGGATGGTCTGCGGCTTTCCCTTGGCGACCTTGATCGACTTGTGCGCGTCGGAGGAGATGTAGACGACATCTCCTCCGATATCCCCGCCCGCTCGCGCCTTCACCGTGCCAAAGGCACAGAGAATGGCGGCAGCGGCGAAAAGCATGGCCGACGCGACCAGGACCGGACGCACTACGCCGGCGTCGAAGGCGATTTTCGTGTGACTGGACATGGCCCTATCCCCAGGCCGGCGCGAGCCGGCGTTCCCCTATTCCCCCGGCTTTGCCCCTTCGCCGGCGTATGGATCGTCGTCCCCGCCGTCGACGCCGCCGCCGCGATTGACCTTGTATGTCTCGGGCTTGATGCCGCGCGTCACGACGACGGTCGTGAATTTCTTCTCGCCCTCGTCATGCGGGATGGCGCTGACGACATCGCCGGCCCCCGCCGCGACCTTCGACGCCACGGAACCGCCGAAGGCGGAGATCGTGGTCATGCCCGAAGCCTCGTCCCCGGCCTGCCGCGCCGAGCGCAGCGACAAGGACAGCTTGCCGATGTTGCGGGCCAGCGCGATCTTCTGCGCGCCTTCGGGCGTGACTTCGAGGGTCACCGAATCGGCGACCTTGGGCGTGGTGGCGCGCTCGTCGGCCGCCTGCCCCACCGACAGCACCTTGGCCGCCTCGATCACCACTTCCGTGGCGATGTTCGAGCCGGAAGCGCCGGTGGCGTTCTTCTTCACTTCCTCGATGTCGCCGGCATTGCGCGTCAGCACGACGTCGACGCGGTCGCCGGGCGTGACGAAGCCGCCGACGCCGGCAATCTCGTCGGTCTTGATGGTGACGGCACGCATGCCGGGCGTCAGCAGGTTGGAAAGCGTGGCGCGGCCGTTGGGCCCGGAAAGCTCGGCGAGCAGCACGGGTTCGTTGGCGTCGATGGGCGAAAGGACGACGCGCTCGCCATCTTTCAGGAGTTCGTCCACCGTGCCGAAGGCGCCTTTCGGCAGCGCGTTCTCGGCCCATGGAATCTCGGCGAGGGCGGTCCGCTCCAGCTTCATGCCGAAACGCAGCGGCGACTTCGCGACGACAATGGTCTTGAATTTCACTTCCGGCCTGGCCGGGATGGCGACGGTCGTCTCGACGCGCGCATTCGCCTGGCTCTTGATCCAGAAATTCGCGGCAAATATGGAGATCGCGCCGAACACCGCCGCGATCCCGATCATGGGAACAATTCTGTTCTTCACGCCCCAGCCCGCCTTTTGAGCTTTTTGTTTTGCGGAAGGCTAGGCGGCAAATCCTAAAGGAATTGGAAGGCAAGGCGTGTAGGGTGTCGACATTCGGTCGGATTGGTTATCGGAGCGTTGCGCCGGCGCCGACAATTCGACGCAACGCGGGACGGCATGAACAGACAGGGAACCTCTGTCGCCGATACGGCAAAGCGTGGCATTATGAAGCCTGATTCGGGCGGGATACGTTAAGACGACATGGACAAAGCGAACGACGACCTTTTCGGCTCGCCCGATGATGCGCCGGTGAACAGCCCGCGCCCGCCCAAGGCCGCGCCGCGCACTTCTTCCGCGAAAGATGGCAGCGAGGGCTACAGCGCGGCCGACATCGAGGTGCTGGAAGGCCTCGAGCCGGTGCGGCGGCGGCCCGGCATGTATATCGGCGGCACAGACGAGAAGGCGCTGCACCATCTCTTCGCAGAGGTCATCGACAATTCGATGGATGAGGCCGTCGCCGGGCACGCCACGTTCATCGAGGTCGAACTCGACGAGGCCGGCTTCCT
>JBQCFA010000374.1:0-12264 GCA_051959695.1 Rhizobiaceae bacterium | reverse complement strand
CGTCCGCTGTGGCTGCTCGACGAACCGACCGCGGGGCTCGACCGGCGCTCGGAGGAGCGGTTCGCCAGCCTGATGGCCGGGCATCTCGGCGACGGCGGCATGATCGTCGCGGCCACCCATGTGGCGCTCGGGCTGGAAGGGACGAAGGAGTTGAGGATGGGAAATGCGGATGCGTGAGCCACATCATGCATGCATGCCCCACTCGGGCATCCCACCATGCTAGCGCTCTACCTCCGCGACCTTAAGATCGGCGTCCGCGCCGGCGGCGGCGCCCTGGTCGGCGTGCTGTTCTTCCTCGCCGTCGTCGCCGTCGTTCCCTTCGGCGTCGGGCCCGACCTGAAGCTTCTGGCGCGTATCGGCCCCGCCATCCTGTGGATCGGCGCGCTGCTTGCCAGCCTGCTCGGCCTGGAACGGCTCTTCCAGGCCGACCGCGAGGACGGCAGCCTCGATCTTCTGGTGCTGGCCGACGAGCGGCATACGTCGGCATTGACGGTGCTGGTCAAATGCCTGGCCCATTGGACCGCGAGCGTGCTGCCGCTGGTGATCGCCTCGCCGCTCCTCGGCCTGTTCATGAACATGGAGGCCGCCGCGATCGGCGCCACGACGCTGACGCTTCTCGTCGGCACGCCGGCGATCGCCTTCATCGGCGCAGTGGGCGCGGCGGTTGCCGTGGCGCTGCCGCGCGGCGGACTTCTCGTCTCCATCCTGACCCTGCCGCTGACCGTGCCCGTACTGATCTTCGGCGTATCGGCGGCTTACGGGGCGGCGAACGACCCACAGCCCTTCATGCCGCCCTTCCTGATCCTCATCGCGCTGACGCTGTTCTTCGCCGTCATCGGGCCGTTGGGCGCGGCGCTGGCGCTCAAGCATGCCACCGATTGAGGACGGTGAGCCCGCCAGCCCGTCGGCGTACCGCTACAGTTGGAAATTCGTCAGGCCGTGCCGAAAAAAGCGACTTTTGAGCCCCGGCGCGAAAAATTGCTCTTTGCACTCCGGCATCGCGAACAATGCAACTGTAGCGCTATGCGGCAAGATGGCCGAAGATCGCGACCAGTTCCTGGTAGACCCCGCGCTTGAACGGAACGACGATCTCGGGCAGTTCGCGCATTTCCCTCCACGCCCACTCGTCGAATTCGGCCTCATGCCCGCCGGGCGGAGGATTTATGGCGATCTCGCCGTCATCGCCCTCGAAACGGAAGGCATACCATTTCTGCCTCTGGCCGCGATATCTTCCCTTGAACGCGATCCCGACCAGATGCGGCGGCAGGTCGTAGTCGATCCATCGCGGCGCCTCGGCAAGCACCGAAAGGCGACGCATCCCGGTTTCCTCGTAGAGCTCGCGCCGTGCCGCGACGAGCGGCTCCTCGTCCGGGTCGATGCCGCCCTGCGGCATCTGCCAAAGCTGCGAGTTGTCGGCGATCTCGCTGCCTTCCTCGACGATACGCTTGCCCATCCAGACCAGCCCGCGGCGGTTCAGCACCATCATGCCGACGCAGGGCCGGTAGGGTAGCGACGCCGGATCGACCGGCTTCCTGTGCTTCACGGAATGCTACCCCTTCTCCGGATCGGTCATGACCGCCGTCACCGGCACGATTTCGATTCCGCGCTTCACCGCTTCATTGATCCATTCGGCGACCGCATCGACTGTCACCTGGAAGGCGGAGCCGGTGCCGATCGCGAAGCCTTTGGCGCGCGCCGTCGCCTCCAGCTGGTCGAGCTTCTTCAAGATATCGCCGCGATCGCGCGAAGCATCGATCGTCAGGTCGCCCTGCGCGAACGGCACTCCGTCCTTCAGCGCCAGTTGCGGCGCTACGCTGCGCGCCGATGTTCCATCGTCGAGATAGAGCAGCCCGCGCCGCGCGAGATCCTGCATGACGGGATCCATGGCGCTCTCATCCGTGACGAAGCGCCCGCCCATGTAGTTCATGATGCCGGTATAGTTGGTTATGCGCGACAGCGCCCAGCGCAGCGATCGCAGGTTCTCGGCCGCCGAAGCTTCGACCGTCAGCGTGTTGCGGCCGGGATTGACGTTCGGATAGTCGTAGGGCTCGAACGGCACCTGCATCAGAAGCTCGTGCCCGCTCTGGCGCGCATCCCGCATCCAGCGGTCGAGGCTGTTGCCCTGCGGCGCGAAGGCGAGCGTCACCGTTCCGGGCAGCTTCTCGATCGCGTATTGCGTCCCGGTCTGCGACAGGCCGAGGCCGCCTATGACGATGACCACGCGAGCGCCGCGCGTGCCCGACCATGGGCGCGCATAGACGTCGACCGGTCGCCTTCCGTCGACGGAGCGGATCGGCAGCGGCCCCATTTCCGACTGTTCGATCAGCGCGCGGTCGGGAAGATGCGCTGTCCTCAGGTCTTGGGCGAGGCTCGAGGGATCGCGGATCACGATCCCGCCATGTGCCGGGGCGTTGTCGGGGGCGACATGGATGATATGCGGACCGCCCTTGTCGCCCAGGCCGGACGAGGGCGGCACGGGCGGCTTCGATTCGGCAGCGGCGGCCTTTGCCGGCTCCGGCTTTGAAACGACGATTTCAGGCGGCCTGTGGAAAGGACGAGGCCGCAACGCTATGCCGCCCGCCACGCCCACCACGACAAGTGAGGCCAGGATGCCGACGACCGTGCCCCGCGAGATACGCCGCTTCCCCGGCCTTTCGCCCCGCCTGCGTTCCTGTCCGAGTGGGCGTTCGATATCCTTGTTCATCGCCGGGATTGAGCAGTTCCGGATGGGTTCCTTGCGCGGCCTCGCATGAGCGGATGCGGCGGGAATTCGGCCGGCCGGGGCAAGATAGTAAACGGCCGGCGCATGGAAACGCCGGCCGCGACGGGGATCACTGGTTGAGCGCCGCCTTGTTCGGGCTGGGCGGGAACGAGGGATCGGTCTTCTTGCCCTCCATCAGGTCCAGAGCGAAGTTCAGCTGCTTGTCGTCCTTCTCCTCCGGCGGCACATAGGCCGCGGAGCCCGAGCCCTTGGCGCTTTCGTCGACGCCCTTGATGTGGCCGCGCAGTTCGGACTCGCCGCGGACGACATCGCGTCCGAGCAGTTCCGGCGGCAACGGCTGGTCGACCGTGATGTCGGGCGTAATGCCCTTGCCCTGAATCGACTTGCCCGACGGCGTATAGTAGAGCGCCGTCGTGAGGCGCAGCGCGCCGTTGTTTTCCGGCAGCGGGATGATGGTCTGCACCGATCCCTTGCCGAAGGATTGCGTGCCGACGACCGTCGCCCGTTTCTGGTCCTGGAGCGCGCCGGCGACGATCTCCGAGGCGCTCGCCGAGCCACCATTGACCAGCACGATCAGTGGTTTTCCGTCGATCATGTCGCCCGGATGCGCATCGAAGCGGGAAACGTCCTTCGGATCCCGGCCGCGCGTCGAGACGATCTCGCCATGGTCGAGGAAGGTGTCGGAGACGCTCACCGCCTGATCGAGCAGGCCGCCCGGATTGAGACGAAGATCGAGCACGTAGCCCTTGAGCTTGTCGTCGGGCACCTGCTTCTTGATCTGCTCGATCGCATTGCGCAGATCGTCATAGGTCTTCTCGGTGAAGGACGTGATCTTCATGTAGCCCACATCGTCGCGATCGACATGGTACTTCACCGCCTTGACCTTGATGACGCCACGCACCACGGTGACCTCGATGGGCTTGTCGGCGCCCTTGCGCAGGATCGTAAGCTTGATCGGCGTGTCGACCGGGCCGCGCATCTTGTCGACCGCGTCCTGGAGGGTCAGGCCGCGCACGTCCTGGCCGTCGATCTTGGAGATGAAGTCGCCGGCCAGCACACCCGCCTTCGCCGCCGGCGTGTCGTCGATCGGAGTGATCACCTTTACGAGATCGTCTTCCATCGTCACTTCGATGCCGAGGCCGCCGAACTCCCCGCTGGTCTGCACCCGCATGTCCTTCGCCTCGTCGGCGTTCATGTACGAGGAGTGCGGGTCGAGCGCGGCGAGCATTCCGTTGACCGCGTTCTCGATGAGAGACTTCTCGTCCGGCTGCGTCACGTATTGGGCGCGGACGCGCTCGAATATGTCGCCGAAGAGCGCCAGCTGCTTGTAGGTGTCGGAACTGGCCGCCTTGGCCGTGGAGCCCGGCGCGCCATAGACCAGGCTCATGGCCGACGCGCCGATCAATGCCCCGGCACAAAGAAGCGACAATTTACGAATCATTCCCTGTCCTTCCAGAAACTCGCTCCATCCACCATGGAGACGGATCGATGGGCTTTCCATCCTTGCGGAACTCGACGTAGAGCTCCGGGCCGGCGCTCTCGCCGCCGAATGAAGCGGCGCTCGCCACCCTGGCCTCTCCCATCAATCCCAAAGGCTCACCCGCCAAGACGGACTGGCCGAGCGATACGCTGATTCTGTCCATTCCTGCCAGAACGACATGATAGCCGCCGCCCGCATCGAGTATCAAGAGTTGGCCGTATGACCGAAACGGTCCCGCATATAGCACTATCCCATCCGCCGGGGCGGTAACGATTGCGCCAGATTGTGTTATAAGCATGTCTCCCTGCATGCTGCTGCCGGTGCCGTCATCGTCGCCGAAACGCTTGTCGACGCGGCCGGCCACGGGCAGGAGCATGTGGCCCTGCATGGCCGCGAACGGGGTTGCCGCCAGGCGGTGTCCTTCCGGCGCCGGGCGGCTCGCGGCCTCCGCCTCCTCCTTGCGGACGCTTTCGATCTGGGCTTCGAGGCCGGCGATGAGCTCCTTGACGCTGCCGGCTTTCCGCGCGAGTTGCGCCGCCTTTGCCTTTTCGTCCGCCAGCGCCGATTCCGACTGTTGCTGCAGCTTGTTCTTCTCGTCCAGAAGCAGGCTGAGCCGCTTTTTCTCCGCCGTCTGGTCGGCTACCTTCGCGACAAGCCGCCCGCGCTCGGTGTCGATCGACTTGGCGATCCTGGACAGTTCCGTGAGGTCGCCGACCAGCACTTCCGTCTCGGCGCGCAGATCGGGAACGACCGCGCCGAGCAGGATGGCGCTGCGGACGGAGGAAAGCGCATCCTCCGGCTTGACCAGGATGGCGGGAGGCGGATTGACGCCCATCCGTTCCAGCGCGCCCAGCACCTCGGCAAGCACGCCGCGCCGCGCCGCCAGCGACTTGCGGATCGTCTCCTGCTGGGACCGCAATCCATCGAGCTTGCCGGATATGTCCTCGATGTCCTGGCTGAGCTTCCGCTCCGTCTTCGCCGACTGGATGAGGGCGGCCGTGATGGTCGCCTGGTCCTTCTTGATCCCCGCTATCTCGCTGCTGAGCGCCGCCAGCTTCTGGTCCGAAAGCGTCATCTGCTGGGAGATGCGGTCGTATTCGGCCTCGCTTTGCGCACGCCTCGCCTCGAGATCGCTCGTTGCGCCCGCACGCGCCGAACCGGTTGCCGCCGGCACGCAAAAGGCGAGCGTCAGCGCCGCGCAGAGCACGGCCGGGCCGTTTCGTACGAGGACCTGAACCATGTAATCCTGCGATGCACCCAATCGCTACCGCCAAGCTGCCGACTGTATGAAGCCGGTCGTTAAGGAATGATAAACCATGTGGCTTTCCCGTGGTGCGAAATCTGCGCGCGCCGTGGCATCTTCCGGCCGGCGTTGCGTTCCTTCCTGCCCACATGGCCGGGGGAAGGCGGCCATCCCGGCTTAACAGCTTGTTTTCGTTTTCAACCTATCTTCGCAACGGAGCAACGGGGTGGAGTGACGGGTGATCCAGGGCATTTTGATATCGTCGCTCAATCCCGTCCTTGCACTTGCGCTATCCAGCCTGTTCCTGAAGCTGTGGACCGAGCGCAAGGCGGAGGTCCACGTCCTGTTCTTCTCCACCGCCTATCTCTGCTACGCCGCTGCATTCGGCCTGCAGGCGTCGTCGTGGCCGCTTGGGGATTCCGGCAACGCACTTCTTTCCAATTTATTCCTTCTCGGCACCTTCGGCGCCGTCATCCACGGCATCATGCTGAGGCGACGGCATCCGACGCCCGTTGCCGCCCTTGCCACGATAGCGCTCCTCGGCTTCGCCGCGCAGTTCTGGTTCGTCGTCGTCGACCCCGATATGACCGGCCGCATCTACGCGGTGAATTTCTGCTACGGCGCCATGATGCTCATCACCGCGGCGGAGATACGCGGGTTTCCCGAAAAGACGCCGGTCGAGCGGCTGCTCTTTGCCGTCGTGCTCACCATTGGAGTCTATTCCTTCGCCAGGACGGTCGGCGTGTCTCTTGTCCAGGGCCATATCGTCGAGCGGTCCCAATATGTCGGATCGCTTACCTGGCTCGTCCTCAACTTCTCCGCCGCGCTGTTCGCCCTGCTGCTGGCGCTCACGCTGGTCTACATGGTGGTGCTCGACGCGATGCGGGATCTGCGGACGGAATCCATGACCGACCTTCTCTCGGGCCTGCTGAACCGGCGCGGCTTCGAGGAAAACGGACGTGATATCCTGAAGCATGCCGGCGAACTCGGGCTGCCGGCGGCGCTCGTCATTTGCGACATCGATCATTTCAAGTCGGTGAACGATCGCTTCGGCCATGCTTGCGGCGACCAGGTGATCGCCGCCTTTGCCCATTGCATGCGGGAGGCGGCCGGCAGCCGCTATGTCGCCGCCCGGATCGGCGGTGAGGAGTTCGCCGTGGTTCTGTCGGGAGCGAATCTCAAGGCCGGTCGGCTGTTCGCCGAGGCGATCCGCAATGCCTGTTCGACCCTGAAAGTGGCCGGTCTGCCGGAGGGGTGCTCGGTTACCGCCAGCTTCGGAGTCGCCGAAACCCACGCTGGAGAGGATTTGACCTCGTTGATGCGCCGCGCCGACGCGGCTCTCTACGAGGCCAAGAGGCGTGGCCGCGACCGGGTGCGCAGCGCGGACATGCGCCAGGACCCGGCAAAGCAGGGCACGTTCAGCCCGCTTCTTCCCGCGCGGACCGGCAGTTGAGAGGCCGGAGATACTTTCAGTCGCAGTCCTTGGCCGGGACGGGTACGACGTTGTCGGGAAGCCCATACATGTAGCTGCGTCCATGCAGCAAGACCGCGCACTCGCCGCGATGGACATAGGCATAAGCGCCCGGCGCCTTGTGGAGGCGTATCACATGCGGGCCATCAAGATCCTCGGCGCTCGCAAGCCGCTCGGCCATGTAGCCCTTGCCCACTACGATGCGCTTATAGCCCGCCGGCGAATAGACGACGAGATTGCCGAACGAATCGGCATAGGCGTGCTCTCGATAGAGACCGCCCGCGCCCGCGGGGGCGGTCAGCGCGACGGCAACCACGCAGCCCAGAAGCGAAGCGCCCGCCCTCCGGCCAGATGATGATCTCGAATTCATGACCCCTCCTTTCGGGAAGCCTCCTCGAATCGGAATTTAACCCTTTATTAACCATTGTCACCTCACGGCCGGTTTCGTCCATCGCCAATTCGCCGGACATGGTTAACGGTTGCATGGGTTAACGGCCGCCATTGATCCGCGCTCCCTGTTGGGCTTAGAGCCTTTCATGGTTAGAATCGCCAATGGGAGGGACGGCATGGCCAGCGCGGAGGACGACGCCGGCGACGATCGGCACGAAGCCGTAGGGGCCGCCGCATGCTTCCGGCTCATGCGCATTCCCGCTCTTCCGGCCGTGCCTCTCCTTGCCGCGCTGCTGCTTCTGCCCGCCTGCATGCCGCCCGATCCCCCCGGCGGCACAATTGCGGCTTCGTCGACCGCCCCGCCGCGTTACGCCACCTATCGGTGCGACGGCGATGGAGAGATCACGCTGGAGAATTTCCGCACCTCGGTTCACGTCGTCGATACGAGGGGCATCGATGTCGAGCTTCCGGCCGCTCCGCCGGATCAGAGCACGCGCTATGGGCAGCCGGGCTACGCCCTGGTCCTCGAAAATGGAACGGCACTTTGGATGGTGACGGGAAAGCGGCCAATCAACTGCAAGCGCGAAATCGATCCGGCCTGACGCAGGCCCGCCATAGGGTCGGCCGATGTCGCATGCGAGTTGCTTGGGGCAGCCGGCACATTCGTCTTGGCTCAGGAAGCGGCTCAATCGATTAAGGCTTAAACGGCGGTCCGCAAACGCCTATTTATCTTTGACGCAATGCAGCAAGCGTTCTAGAACCGGGTCCAGCCACACCCGGCCCCGGCAATTCCGATCCTTCGAGACAGTCCGGCGGCCGATTCGAAGCCGGGGGAAAAGGATGAGCAAACAGACTGCCGCCGCCGCGCGTCCCCTCTCGCCGCACCTGCAGATCTACCGCCTGATCCCGACCATGTTGATGTCGATCGTGCATCGCATCACCGGTGGCGCGCTCTATTTCGGCACGCTGCTCCTGGCATGGTGGCTGATCGCGACGGCGACCTCGGAGCATGCCTTCGATATCGCCAATTCCTTCTTCGGCTCATGGATCGGCCGTCTGATCCTCCTCGGCTATAGCTGGGCGCTGATTCACCACATGCTCGGCGGCCTCCGCCATCTGATCTGGGACACAGGCAGCTGGATGGAGAAGGAGACGTCGACGCGATTGGCATGGGCGACGATCATCGGCTCGGTGGTCCTGACTGTACTGGTGTGGATCGCCGGATACGCGGCAAGGGGAGCGTTCTGAGATGGCCGAAATGCAAACGCCTCTCCGCAAGGTTCGCGGGCTCGGCGCCGCGCGCGAGGGAACCGGCCATTTCTGGCGCGTGCGCGTCACCTCGGTCGCGCTGATCGTGCTTTCGCTTTATTTCCTCGGCTTCGTCATTTCGCTGAATGGCTCCGACTACGCGACCGTTCGTGCCGCGCTCGCCCAGCCTTTCGCCGCGCTGATGATAGCGCTTTTCGTGCTCGTCGGCCTCGTCCACATGCGGCTCGGCATGCAGGAGATCGTCGAGGACTACATCCACGAAGAAGGGCAGAAACTGGGGCTCCTGATCCTCTCGACCTTCTTCTGCGTGGTGGTCGGCGCCGCGTCGATCTTCGCACTCATCAAACTGACGCTTGGAGGCTGACGGGCGGCAAATGGCAATGGCTTCCGGGAAAGAGGAGCCTTCCGTCGGCGCCAAGTCATATACTTACGTCGATCATGCCTTCGACGTGGTGGTGGTCGGCGCGGGCGGCGCGGGGCTGCGCGCCACGCTCGGCATGGCCGAGCAGGGCCTGCGTACCGCCTGCATCACCAAGGTATTCCCGACGCGCTCGCATACCGTGGCGGCACAGGGCGGCATCGCCGCCTCGCTGCAGAACATGGGCCCCGATTCGTGGCAATGGCACCTCTACGACACGATCAAGGGATCGGACTGGCTCGGCGACATCGACGCCCAGGAATACATGGTGCGCCAGGCGCCCGCCGCCGTCTATGAGCTCGAGCATTACGGCGTGCCCTTCAGCCGGACCGAGGATGGAAGGATCTACCAGCGCCCCTTCGGCGGGCACATGACCGAGTTCGGCGAGGGGCCGCCGGTGCAGCGCACCTGCGCCGCCGCGGACCGCACCGGGCACGCCATCCTGCATACGCTCTATGGCCAGTCGGTGAAGAACAACGCCCAGTTCTTCATCGAGTATTTCGCCATCGACCTGATCATGTCGGACGGGGTCTGCACCGGCGTCGTCGCCTGGAACCTCGACGACGGCACCATCCACCGTTTCTCCGCGAAGATGGTGGTGCTGGCGACCGGCGGCTATGGCCGCGCCTATTTCTCCGCCACCTCGGCGCATACCTGCACGGGCGATGGCGGCGGCATGGCCGCGCGGGCAGGTCTTCCTCTCCAGGACATGGAATTCGTGCAGTTCCATCCGACTGGCATCTACGGCGCCGGCTGCCTGATCACCGAAGGCGCCCGCGGCGAGGGCGGCTATCTTGTCAACTCGGAAGGCGAGCGCTTCATGGAACGCTATGCGCCGAGCGCCAAGGACCTCGCCTCGCGCGACGTGGTATCGCGCTGCATGACTCTCGAAATCCGCGAAGGCCGCGGCGTCGGCAAGAAGAAGGATCACATCTTCCTGCATCTCGACCATCTCGACCCGGCGGTGCTGCATGAGCGGTTGCCGGGCATCTCTGAATCGGCGCGCATTTTCGCCGGTGTCGACCTCACCAAGGATCCGATCCCGGTGCTGCCGACGGTGCACTACAACATGGGCGGCATCCCCACCAACTACTGGGGCGAGGTGCTCGATCCGACCGAAGCCGAGCCGAACCGCGTGCAGCCCGGCCTGATGGCGGTCGGCGAGGCGGGCTGCGCCTCCGTCCACGGCGCCAATCGTCTCGGCTCCAACTCGTTGATCGACCTGGTGGTGTTCGGCAGGGCGGCCGCGATCCGGGCGGGCAAGGTCATCGACCGCGATGCCGCCATCCCGTCCCCCAACGAGGCTGCGGTCGAGAAGATCATGGACCGCTTCGACCGGCTGCGGCATGCCGACGGCCGCTACCCAACGGCCGAACTGCGAGAGAAGATGCAGCGCACCATGCAGGAGGACGCCGCCGTCTTCCGCACCGAGGAGACGCTGAGTCAGGGTTGCCGGCGCATTTCGGAGCTCTGGAAGGAGCTCTCGGACATCAAGGTCACCGACCGCTCGATGATCTGGAACTCCGATCTCGTCGAGACACTGGAACTGGAGAACCTGATGGCCAATGCCATCGTGACCGTCTATGGCGCCGAGGCGCGGACGGAAAGCCGCGGCGCGCATGCGCGCGAGGATTTCCCCGACCGCGAGGACGGCACATGGCGCAAGCACACGCTGGCCTGGGTCGACGAGAAGGGCAAGGTCACGCTCGACTATCGCCCGGTCCATGCCGAGCCGCTTCTCAGCGAGGCCGATGGCGGCATCAGTCTCGCCAGGATCGCGCCGAAGAAGCGGGTGTATTGACGGACACCGGCCCCGATGACGATGACGGCATGGCATAATTGGCAAGGGCGGATGGCGACGGTCGCGCCGGCTGCCCGATGGCGTCCGCCATGCTGATCGTCTCGAACCGATATCGGCTGGCCACCGTTCTGGTGGCGAAATGCGCGTCGACGACGTTGATATCGCTCTTCGCGAGGCTGCACGACCTGCCCGTTGGAACCAGGGACCGCCGGGCACTGAACCCGACATACGGCTCGAATGGCAAGGTCGATCGTCGACCACCGCTGATTGCGCTGCCCCACGGGCGCATCGTGGAGGCGCAGCAGGTATTCGGCGACTATGCCTGGTTCGCCGTGGTGCGTGATCCCTACGGCCGGCTGCTTTCCAACTACCACAACAAGATCAATCGTTTCTGTGCCACCTTCCGCAAGGACCTCTACCTGCGCTACAAGCTGGTACAGCTCTTCCAGGGCCCCTCAGGATGGCGCGACGTTCGCCGGGCGATGCCCTATCTCAACTCCCGCGTGAGCTATCACGATTTCGTGGCGACGCTTCAAAGGGGCGGCGTTGACTGGGATCCGCACTTCATGCTCCAGGCCGACATCCTGCGCTTGGGTCAGGTCGAATATGCTCGGCTGCTTCGGCTGGAATCCTTGCAGGATGAACTTATGCCGTTCCTGCGCCAGGCAGACGTGCCTGCCGCCCGGCTCGCCGAATTAGGGAACGCCGGGCGGCTGAACGCGTCAGGCGGGGAGCAGATGGGCGGAACGCCTGAGGAACTCGCCGAGCGGCCGGCGGTCCACGAACTCTATAGGGAAGATTTCACGAGGCTGGGCTATGCGGCATAGCTCGACCTCAAATATCGTGGGCGGGCGATATCGCTCGCGACCACGACCGACGATGTGAGGAATATTCATGGTTGCGCTCACTCTTCCGAAAAACTCCAAGGTCAGGGAAGGCAAGACCTGGCCGAAGCCCGAAGGCGCGACCAATCTGCGCGAATACCGCATTTACCGCTGGTCGCCCGACGATGGCGAGAACCCGCGCATCGACACATACTATGTCGATACGGACGATTGCGGGCCGATGGTGCTCGACGCGCTTTTGTGGATCAAGAACAAGGTCGATCCGACGCTGACGCTGCGTCGTTCCTGCCGCGAGGGCATCTGCGGCTCATGCGCCATGAACATCGACGGCACCAACACGCTCGCCTGCACCAAGGGCGCCGACGAGGTCTCCGGCTCGGTGAAGATATATCCGCTGCCGCACATGCCGGTGGTCAAGGACCTCGTTCCGGACCTGACCGTGCCCTACACGCAGCTCAATTCGATCCAGCCCTATCTGCAGACGGTCTCGCCGCCGCCTGAGAAGGAATGGCGGCAAAGCCACGACGACCGCGCGAAACTCGACGGGCTGTACGAGTGCATATTGTGCTTCTGCTGCCAGACCTCGTGCCCGAGCTACTGGTGGAACGGGGAGCGCTATCTCGGC
>JBQCFA010000373.1:0-6806 GCA_051959695.1 Rhizobiaceae bacterium | reverse complement strand
AGTCGGAAAGGAAGAGAGCGCGATATCGCTGCGTGTCGTCGAAACCGTATCTGGCGGCGCCATTCTTCATGGTGGGGTTTCCACCAGATTCGCGTGACACCAGAGTGAAGGATTGAAGACAAGCCGGTGACTGTCGCTCGGGCGGGGCGGCCCCGCGCACCCGGCCCGCGGGATCCGGAAATGTCAAACCAGATCAATGGAATGCCGGCTTTATCGGAATCCGGACCACAGATCGGCTGAACGATCACTTTAACAGGGCAAGCCGAAGCGGCCGGTTATCTCGGCTCCTTACGCAGGCTGAGATAGGTCGGGTCGAAATCGGCGATCGCCTGCAGTCGTTCCCAGTCCTCGATGGTCACCGTCTTGCCGGCCCAGGTGAGGACTCCCTTCTTGCGCAGGAACTGCAGCGTCCGGTTAACATGCACGACGGAACGGCCGAGCATGTCGGCGACTTCGCTCTGCGTAACGTCGAAATCGAACTTGTATCCCTCCGTCAGATCGACGGCCTCGAGCCGCAAATATACCTCGCACAGGAGGTGGGCCAGTTGGCCGTCGGCCGATCGGCGGCCCATCGCCACGATCCACGCACGATGGATGGCCGCGTCGATCACCGTGCTCAGCCACAAAAGCCTGGTGAGGTGGGGCTGCTCCTGGCTGATCTTTCTCAGCCGGTCATGCGGGACGCGGGCGATCTGGCAGTCGGTCAGCGCCACCACGCCGTGATCCATGACCTTCAGGAGCAAGCTGTGCAGGTCGAGGAAGTCGCCGGGGACGTGGAGCGCGGTAAGCTGGCGCTTGCCGTCGTCGAGAATGTGGCATCGCGCGGTGAAGCCCGTGAGCATGAGGCAGCTTTCGCTCGGCCTCGAATCCTCCAGGACAACATCCTCTCCCGCGCGGAAGCTTTCGATGCGGTCCACGGTGCCGTTGAGAACGCGTTCTTCCTCATCCGAAACGGAATCGTGGCGCGACAGGTTCAGGATAAGCGGATTCTTTGCTCGAAGCAGCCCGGCCATGGTCAAAAAGGGAACTGGCTCATGTCAGCATAATGAGGGAGCCTTGTGCTTGTTCCCTCGCGGACCGTGGATGCCGGCTGGAAAACAGGAAAGAAGGCGTGGCAAATGACCACGCCTTTGTCCTGTCGCAGAAGGGTCAGGCCCATTCGCCCTTGCGGAAGACCGGTGTGCGTGAGCCGTCCTCTGCGATACCGTCGATGTCGATCCTGTCTGAGCCGATCATCCAGTCGATATGGATCAGGCTTTTGTTGCCGCCCTGCGCCGCGATCTGTTCCGGCGACAGCTTCGCGCCATCGAGGAAGCATTTCGAATAGCACTGGCCGAGCGCGATGTGGCAGGAGGCGTTCTCGTCGAAGAGTGTATTGAAGAAAAGGATGCCACTCGCCGAGATCGGCGACGAATGCGGCACCAGCGCTACCTCCCCGAGCCGCCGCGCGCCTTCGTCCGTATCCAGCACCTTTGCCAGCACGGCCTCGCCGCGAGCCGCCTTCGCCTCGACGATGCGGCCCTCCTCGAAGCGCACGGATATTTCGTCGATCAGCGTGCCTTGATAGGAGAGCGGCTTGGTCGAGGCGACGCGGCCCTCCACGCGCCGTGCATGCGGCGTCGTGAAGACCTCCTCGGTCGGGATGTTGGGATTGCAGGTGATGCCGTTCTTGGCGCTGGAGGCGCCTCCCTGCCATTCGTGCCCGTCCGCCAGCCCGATGGTGAGATCGGTGCCCGGCCCGGAATAATGCAGCGCCCTGAAGCGCTTGCCATTCAGCCATTCCGTCCGCTTTTTCAGCGCGGCGTTATGCGCCTCCCAGGCGCCGACGGCATCGTCGCGGTCCACCCTGGAAGCGGCGAAGATGGCGTCGGCGAGCTTCGTCACCGCGACCTCTTCGGCGTCGTTGGGAAACACTTGCCTGGCCCAGGACGCGCCCGGATAGGCGACGATGTTCCAGTTGATGTCGAAGCCGGCGATCTTCTCCAATGCCGGCTGGTAGGCGATGGAGTTCGCCTTGTTGGCGCGCGCAACCTTGGCCGGATCTTCGTTCGACAGCAGCATCGGGTTGTCGCCGACGATGGCAAGCCGGGCCGTGTTCGCGGAGAATGCCTTGGCGACGCCCTCGTAGAGCCAGGCCGGCGCACGATCGAAGCTTTCGTCCGACGCGTTGCGGAAGCGCGACAGCGTGATCTCCTCGTCGGAAAAGATCGGGGTAACCAGTCCGGCGCCGGCGCGGTAGGCATGTTCGACGATGCGGCGCACCAGCGGCAGCGCCACGATGGGAGCGGTCAGGAAGAGATCCTGTCCACGCTCCAATCTCAATCCCACCTTGACCGCCACCTCGGCCAGCCTGTCGAGCCTAACGGGGTCGATGGCGGATGGCTGGATGCTGCGCTGGTGCGTGTTCATGCGGTTTCTGCCTTTTTTGACCTGGTCGTTGAAGGAAACGGCTTCACGCCGCCTTGGCGCATTCTGCGCACAGCCCGCGAATCTCGACGGTTGTCTTATCTGCACGGAAGCCCGAGCGCGTGCCGATGCTCTCGACGAAGGCGCGGAAGTCCGCGTCGTGGATTTCCGAAACGGCGCCGCAGCGTTCGCATATGGTGAAGCCGATAGGCTCGCCGTGGTGGGAATGACCATCCCCATGAGCGCAGGCGACGAAGGCATTCATGCTCTCCAGTCGATGCACTACGCCGAGTCCGCGCAGTTGGTCGAGCGCGCGATAGACCTGCAGCGGCGCGCGAAAGCCCTCGTCGCGCAGCTGGTCGAGGATCTGGTAGGCGCTGAGCGGCGTCCCCGCGCGCTCGAGCGCGGTGAAGACAAGCTTCTGGTTCCTGGTGAGTTCGGTGACCGTCACGATTCCTGCCGTTCTGCCCGGTTCAGGGTCTAACGTAATGGGGGAAGGTGCGCGCGGCAACATGGCGAAGTGTCAGCCTGCCCGCGATTTGTTGACCACCGCGGCGACCAGATAGGCGCCGGCGCCGAGCGCGGTGATGAAGAAGCTTGTCGGCCAGTCGGTGAAATAGGCGAGCATGAGGCCTGCCCAGGCGATGGCGATGGCGATCAGGACCGAGGTGATGATGCCAGCAAGCACGCCGCGCGCGAGCTGAAGCGATGTCGCCGCCGGCGCCACCATAAGCGCGAAGACGAGAAGCACGCCGACGATCTGGGTCGCCTCGGCCGTCGCCACGGCGACGACGACCATGAAAAGGGTGGAGACCAGCTCCAGCCGGACCCCTTTCGCCTCGGCGAGCTCTGGTTGCAGGCTGGCGAAGAGGAGCGGCCGGGCGATGACGGTAAGCGCCGCGATGGTCGCGAGCCCCATGATGGCCAAAACGATCACCGTCCGGAAGCTGATGCCGAGCACGTTGCCGAAAAGCACGCTCGTCGCCTGCGCCGCGTTCGACGTATAGAAATGCAGGAAGAGAAGGCCCAGCCCGAGTGACAGGGCTAGCACGATGCCGATCGCCACGTCGCGATGCGCCCGTTCTCCCAGGAGCCCGATGCCGATGCCGGCCGCGAGCGTGAAGGCGGTGAGCCCCAGGAAGGGCGAAACCCCGACCAGCGCAGCGCCGGTCGCGCCGGGAAAGCCGACATGCGCGAGCGCATGCCCGGCGAAGGTCTGGCCTCTCAGTACGAGGAAATAGCCGACCGCGCCGGCGACGACACCCACGATCGCCGAGGCCGCGAAGGCATTGCGCATGAACTCGTATTCAAACATCGTGAGCATGCGAATGATTTTCCAGTTCGATGCCGTCGGCCATGACGAAGATGCGGCCGTCCACGCGCGCGACATGGATATGCGTGTCGTAGAGGCCCGACAGCACAGGCCCGCTGATGACCTCGTCCACTGCGCCGATGGCCGCCTTGCCATTGCCGACATAGAGGACCTTGTCGGCCGCATCGATGAGCGGGTTGATGTCGTGCGAGCAGAAGATCACCGCGATGCCCAGCCGCCTGCCGAGTTCCCGCGCCAGCTCGATGATGGTGCGCTGGTGCCCGGCGTCGAGGCTGATCAGCGGCTCGTCCAGAAGCAGGAGTTTCGGCTCGCCGGTGAGCGCCTGCGCGATCAGGATACGCTGGCGCTCGCCGCCGGAAAGCCGGTCGAACGGCCGTTTGGCGATGTCCGTGGCGCCAACCTGCTCGAGCGCCTTCCACGCGGCCACCCTCTCGGTGGCGGAGGCTACCGGCCAGCCCCAGCGATGGCCTCCGGTTGCTCCCGCGACCAGGTCGAGGCCGCTGATCGAGGTCTGCACCGCGCCACGGCGAAGCTGCGGCACGTATCCGATGGCGGGATTGCCGCGCCGCGGCGGCTTGCCCAGCACGGAAATCGTTCCGCTTCGCGGCTGCACGAGGCCGAGCACCGCTCTCAGGATGGTGGTCTTGCCGGAACCGTTGGCGCCGAGAAGGGCGACGAACTCGCCTTGCGCAACGGCGAAGGAGACGCCGGAAAGTACCCGGCGCCCCCCGTAGGCAAGCGTCACCTGATCGAAGCTGACGGCATTCATTGGGTGCGCGCGGCGAGCGCCTTTTGGACGGCGTCGATCTGCCCGCCGAACCATGACTGGATGGTCTTCCCGGCCGGCATCGTTTCCGTGACGCCGATGACGGAAACCTTGTTTTCCTCGGCGATCCGGAGGAGGCGCTCGGTCGCCTGGTCCGTCACCTGCGAATTGTAGAAGAGAACCTTCGCAGAGCCGTCCTTCAGGCTCTTCTCGAAGGCGATGACCTGGCTTGGCGTCGGCTCGGCGTCGTTCATCACGGCCGTCTGGAATTTCTCGTTCAGCATCCTGAAGCCGAGCGCCTTGGCCATGTAGCCGAAGACCGGCTCCGTCGCCGTGACCTTCGTCCCGTCATACGTCTTGCGGACAGCGGCGATTTCCTGGTCGACGATCGCCATCGAGGCGGTGAATTTCGCCAGGTTGGCCGTGTAAAGTGGCGCGTCGGCGGGGTCGCGTTTGGCAAGCTCTGCGGAAAGTGCCCTCGCTACGGCTGGAAGCGTCGCGGGGTCATACCAGAGATGCGGGTTGTCGCCCTCCTTGCTGCCGGTGAGCGTGGCCGCGACGATTGCCGAGCGATCGCCGGCGGAAGAGGCCGAAATGAGTTTCTCCATCCAGGGGTCGTAGCCGGCGCCGTTGTAGATGACGATTTTGGCGTCGGCGACGGCCCGCGCCGTCGATGGGCTGGTCTCGAAAAGATGCGGATCCTCGTCGGGACGGGAGAGGATACTGGTGACCGCGACACGGTCGCCGCCGATCTGCCTGGCAAGATCGCCGTAGAAATTCTCGGCGGCGACGACATTGATCCTGTCCGCCGCTAGCGCGCGGCCGGTGGACAGGAATGGAGCCGCCACAAGCAAGGCGGCCGCGAGGAGAAAAGAGCGCATGGGCGTTTCCTTCGGCAAGGGATGGCGGATACGGACCGGTCGGAAGCTCGTTCCGGAACAATATAACATTAACTGAGCCACGAGGGCCCTTGCAAGGGGGAATTGCGAAAAATGCGCTTCTGTGGGGGAAAGGCTCTTCGCGCCCGCCATTGACCTCACCGGTGCTTCCCGATACCGATCCGCCGACCATGTTCGAGCTTGTCGTCGCAGCGGTCCTCATTCTTCTCAACGGTGTCTTCGCCCTGTCGGAGCTTGCGATCGTTTCCGCTCGCAAGGCGCGGCTCGGTCCCATGGCCGAACGCGGCCTGCCTGGCGCCGCCGCCGCCGTCCGACTGAGCGACAATCCGGGCCGCTTCCTCTCGACCGTCCAGATAGGCATCACCCTGGTCGGTATTCTGGCGGGCGCGTTCTCCGGCGCCGCGCTCGGCGAAAGGCTGAGCGGCTTCCTCATCCTGCAGGGGCTTTCCGAGCGCTCGGCCGAGCTGGCCGGCTACCTGGTCGTCATCGGCCTCATCACCTTCCTGTCCGTCATCATCGGCGAACTCGTGCCGAAACACCTGGCGCTGAAGAATCCCGAGCGCATTGCCTGTATGATGGCGCCGACGATGTTGTTCCTGTCGCGTGCCGCCGCTCCCCTCGTTTGGCTGTTGGACATGTCGACCAGGCTTCTCCTTACGATCTTCGGCGTTTCGAGCGAGCCGCAGAGCGCCGTCACCGAGGAGGAGATCAAGACCGTCGTCGCGGAAGCCGAAAGCGCCGGCGTCATCGAGAGCGCCGAGCAGTTCATGATCTCGGGCGTCATGCGGCTTTCGGACCGCACCGTGCGCGCCATCATGACGCCGCGCACGGATGTCGAACTGATCGACGTCAGGCTGGGCGATGCCGAACTGCGCAAGGCGCTTCTCGGGTCGCGGCATTCGCACCTGCCCGTCTATGATGGCACGCCGGACGAGGTGATGGGCGTGGTCATTGTCCGAGACCTGATCCGGCCGCTGACCTCGAAGCGCAGGTTCGACCTGAGGCGCCATGTACGCCCCGCGCCCGTCGTGCCCGACACGCTGGAGGGGCTCGATGCCGTCCGCCTGCTGCGCGACGCCGAAGTGCCCGTGGCGCTGGTTCTGGACGAATACGGGCATTTCGAGGGATTGCTAACGCCGGCCGACATCCTCGACGCGATCGCCGGCGCCTTCCGCTCCGACTCCGAGAAGGACGAGCCGGAAGCCGTCCGGCGCGAGGATGGGTCGTGGCTCCTGGCGGGCTGGATGCCGGTCGACGAGATGGCCGACCTGCTATATCTCAGCCTGCCGGTCAAGCGCAGCTACGACACGGTCGCGGGCTTCCTCATCGATGAGTTCCAGCGCATTCCCGATACCGGCGACCGCATCGACATCGGCGCCTGGCGCTTCGAGGTGGTCGACCT
>JBQCFA010000372.1:0-8279 GCA_051959695.1 Rhizobiaceae bacterium | reverse complement strand
GAAGTGAGGATCCCGACGCGCGTCAGAAGCGTGGTGATCACCGGAAGCTGGAAGACGAGGCCGAAGGAGAAGATCAGCGTCATGATGAGGCTGAGATATTCCGAGACCTTCGGTAGCAGCGAAATCTGGACGTCGTTTCCGTTGCCAGCCTGCTGCATGGACAGGAAGAACCACATCACCATCGGGGTGAAGAAGAAATAGACGAGGCAGGCGCCCATCAGGAACAGGATGGGCGAGGCGATCAGGAACGGCAGGAAGGCGTGGCGCTCGTTCTTGTAGAGGCCGGGCGCGACGAATTTGTAGATCTGCGCGGCGATCAGCGGGAAAGCGATCACCGCCCCGCCGAACATCGCGATCTTCACCTGCGTGAAGAAGAACTCCTGCGGCGCGGTGTAGATAAGCTCGACCTTGGATTTGTCGAGATGGGCCCAGCCGACCGCCCATGTAAACGGGATGACGAGCAGGTTGAACAACCGCTTGGCGAAGAAGAAGCAGCCGAGGAACGCGACGAAGAACCCGGCAATGCACCAGATCAACCGCCGCCTGAGCTCGACCAGGTGCTCGATCAGCGGCGCGGAGGATTTCTCGATCTCGTCTTCGTCCGGACGGCTCAACGGGCGCTTCCCGTCTTTTTCCTGGCGCCCGAACCGGTCTTGGCCGGTTTGGCGGCTTTCGGCGCGGCGGCAACGGCAGGCTTCGATACAGGGGGCTTCGACGGAGCAGACTTGCCCGGAGCCTTCGCGGGAGAGGTTTTCAAGGGAGCGGCCTTAGCGGCGGCGGCCTTCACAGCTGGCTTGGCGGCGGCTTTCGCCGGCGCGGATGCTTTGGACGAAGCCGCCTTCGCTGCCGAGGACTTCGCCGCCGTCGCCCTTGTCCGCGCCGCGCGAGCGGGTTTCTCGGTCCTGACGACCGGCGCCGTATCGCCCGGCATCTCGACGGCGCCATTCTTGAGCGGCTCCGCTGCGACAGGCTCGGGCGAAGTCTCCGCGGCAACCGGCTTCGCCTGCGGTTTCATGACGTCGTCGAGACCCGCCCGCACCTGCTGGCCGACATCTTCTATCGGCGCCAGATGCTTACGGATCTCGTTCATCGGATTGATCTTGCGTACCGAGCTGATGGCGTCGGACACGTCGTCAAGCTCGGCTTCCTTGAGCGCCTCGTCGAACTGGCGACGGAAATCGCCGGCCATGGCGCGCAGCTTGGCCGTGGTGCGACCGAACTGGCGCAGCATGCGCGGCAAATCCTTCGGGCCAACGACCACGATCAAGACGACCGCGATCACCAGCATTTCGCTCCAGCCGACGTCGAACATCTACACCGATCCCCAGGAAGGGCGGCCAGGCCGCCCTGGGCGAAGCATCAGGACTTCGTGGCCTTTTCCCTTGGAACGGTATTCACCGGCTCGTCGGCGCGATGCTCGACGGTCTTGCCGTCGTCGATATCGTCCTTGTCGTCCTCGCTCATACCCTTCTTGAAGCTCTTGATGCCCTTGGCCACATCACCCATCAGATCGGGGATCTTGCCGCGGCCGAACAGGAGCAAGAGGATGATGAGAACGATCATCCAGTGCCAGATTGAGAAAGAACCCATGTCTTTTTCTCTTTCGAACGTTTCCCTCGGGTTGATCTAAGCGCTTTCGCCTGATCTTTCAAACGGAGAGTTCGCAGACTTTTCGCTTTCAGGCCAGCATGGTTACGCGCTGCGGACAATGCGCCGCACCCGGCAGATTTCATCATTGGTGCCGCAAACCGCTCCAGCCGTTCGGCTTGGAGGCGGGTGCGTGCAAGGCCCAAATCCGAAGATTTGGCGTTACTCCTCGATGCGAGGCGTCAAAAGCCCAAGCTCCTCCAGGTCGATATCGGTCAGCGGGTCTTCTTCCTCGGTCAGCTCATCCGGATCGGCGGGCGGCTGCGGCATGGAGAAATTGGACGGCATGCGCGGCGAAAGCAGCCCCGCCCCCTTCAGTTCCTCCATGCCGGGCAGGTCGCGGATTTCGGCAAGCCCGAAATGGTCGAGGAAACCCTCCGTCGTGCCGTAGGTGACCGGCCGGCCTGGCACGCGGCGACGACCGCGCATCCTGACCCAGCCGGTTTCGAGCAGCAGGTCGAGCGTGCCCTTCGAGGTCTCCACGCCGCGAATGTCCTCCATCTCGGCGCGGGTGACCGGCTGATGGTAGGCGATGATGGCGAGCACTTCGAGCGCGGCGCGCGACAGCTTCTTCTGCTGCACGGCGTCGCGGCTCATCAGGAAGGCGAGGTCTCCGGCGGTGCGGAAGGCCCACGCGTCGGCGACGCGCACGAGGTTGACGCCGCGCTTTTCGTAGGCGCGCTGCAATTCGGCCATCACCTGCGGCACGTCGATGCCTTCCGGCAGGCGCCCGGCGAGCGCTTTCTCCGTCACCGGCTCGGCGGAGGCGAAGACGAGCGCCTCCGCCATCCGCATCGCCTCGGAGAGATGCAGGCGCTCGGCCGGGTTGCCACCGGCCTCGATATCATCGTCGTCCTCGTCCATGAACGGGACGACCGTCGCTGGTCCGCCTTCAGTCACCGGTGACCTCCGTGAATTCGACGCGCGCGGGCTTCGGCTTCGAACGCATATAGAGCGCGGTGAAGGCTTGCTCCTGCCGCACTTCAAGATGCCCTTCGCGCACCAGTTCCAGGCTCGCCGCAAACGAGCTGGCGATGGCGGTGGCACGTTCCTCAGGGCTTGCCAGGTATTCGAGGAGGAAGCTGTCGAGCGCCGTCCAGTCCTTCATCGTGCCGACCAGCCGCATCAGGATCGACCGCGCCTCCTTCAGAGACCACACGCCGCGCCGTGCGATCTTCACATTGGTGATCGCCTGCCGCTGGCGCTGTGCGGCATAGGCGGTCAGCAGATCGTAGAGCGAGGCGGAATATTCGTTGCGCTTCTCGACGATCACCGTCTCGGGCATGCCGCGGGCGAAGACGTCACGGCCGAGCCGGTTGCGGTTGACGAGCCGGGAGGCGGCGTCGCGCATGGCCTCCAGCCGCTGCAGGCGGAACTGCAGCACCGCGGCCATCTCCTCGCCGGTCGCTTCCTCGTCGCCAGGTTGCTTGGGGATGAGCAGCTTCGATTTCAGGTAGGCGAGCCACGCAGCCATAACGAGGTAGTCGGCAGCGAGTTCGAGCCGGAAGCGCCGCGCCCGCTCGATGAAGAGAAGATACTGCTCGGCGAGCGCCAGCACCGAGATGCGGGCGAGGTCGACCTTCTGGTTGCGGGCGAGATGCAGGAGCAGGTCGAGCGGCCCCTCGAAACCGTCGACATCGACCACGAGCGCCGGCTCGGACATCGCCCGCTCGGCGTCGTTGTCCGCCCATAGGCGCTCGAAAGGTGTCTCGTCACCGCTTGGCAAACTACCCGTTCCTATGCCGCCGCCTCGAAATGGCCGGCGAATTCCGCCCGCGCCGCGGCTTCCGCCGTGGCATCGGGCCCGTGACGCGCCGCAAGCGCCCTTTCGGCCCGATCAAGCGGCTTGCCGGAGAGCGGCGTCGCCTTCGCTGCCACCGCGCGCATCTCCTCCATCACGCCGTTGCAGTGAAGAACGAGATCGCAGCCAGCGGCAAGGATCGCTGCCGTCTTCGTGGCGAAATCCCCAGAAAGCGCCTTCATCGAGAGATCGTCGCTCATGAGGAGGCCGTCGAAACCGATCTCGCCGCGGATGATTTCCCCGATCACCCTGGCCGAATGCGTCGCCGGATTGCGGGGATCGATCGCCGCATAGACGACATGCGCGGTCATCGCCATCGGCAGGTCGCGGAGCGCGCGGAAAGGCGCGAAATCGTGTTCGCGCAGTTCGCCGAGCGAGGCGGTCACGGTCGGTAGTTCCAGATGCGTATCCGCGGCGGCGCGGCCATGGCCGGGAATGTGCTTCATCACCGGCAGCACGCCGCCGGCAAGGAGGCCGTCAGCGGCCGCGCGTCCAAGCGCCCCCACCACTTCCGGCTGACGGCCATAGGCGCGCTTTCCGATCACGTCGTGCGCACCCTCCACGGGCACGTCGAGCACCGGCAGACAGTCGACATCGACGCCGCAAAGCGCCAGGTCGAAGGCGTGCAGGCGCGACATGAGCCAAGCGGCCCTCAGGCCGGCTTCGGCATCCCGCCGGTATAGTTCGCCAAGCGCCGCGGCCGGCGGATAGTTCGGCGCCAGGGGTGGCCTCAACCTCTGGACACGTCCGCCTTCCTGGTCGATGAAGACCGGCGCGCCGGGCCGGCCGACGCAATCGCGCATCGCCGCAGTCAGGTCACGCAACTGCGATGCCTCGCCGACGTTGCGGGCAAAGAGGATGAAGCCCCACGGCCGCTCATCGCGGTAGAAGGCGATTTCGTCGGGCGTAAGGGCGAGCCCCGCCGCCCCGAGGATCATGCGTTTTGATTCGCTCATCCACCGAAGATAGCGCGAAGCGGGCCGCGCCGCACCAGCCGGCTTGAAGCAGCAAGGCCGCCGCCTCCGGCGACGGCCTCGACAGCCTTAGCAACCCGGACTATTTCGAGACGAAACAGCTTCCGCCGGCCGCCTTGTACTTGGTGCAGAGCGCGATGGCATCGTCCTTCGATCCCGCCGTCACGCGCACCCGGTAGTAGGTGCCCTTGCCCTCGATATCGGCCTTGACGATGTTGACCGCATGGCCGCCGAGTATCTCGGGGTGACGACGCGCCATGTTCTGGTAGGATGTCTGCGCTGCTTCCGCCGTCGGTTGCGAGGCGATCTGCACCGACCAGTCCCCGGAAGCGGCGGTGACGGGTGCACGTTCCGGCGCCGGTTGCGCCGAGGCAACTTTCTTCGGCGCGGCTCCGACGATATCAAGCGGCTGGTCTGCCGGACGCGACGGCGCGACCGCCACCTTCGCGGGGGTGCTTATACGGCCCTGGTCGAGGCGCTCCACGGTCCTGGCCGGCGCGGGCTTCGACACTTCGGCTGGCTTCACATCTGCCTTCGCCATTGCAGCCATCGCGTCGTCCGCCGGAGCGGCGGGCCTGACCTCGGCCTTCGCCGCCGGCGGTTCCGTCGGGGCGGGCGCCGCCGCGGGAAGCGCGGTGGGCAACGCGTTGTCTGCTTTCGTCTGCGCGGGAGCCGGATCCTCGCGCGGGACCATCGTTCCGTCGGCGCGGACGATCATTGTCCTGACCTTGTGCGGCGTGACCGCCAGGACGTCGCTGTCGGCACGTTTCGACGAGGCATCCGGGGTCGGCGCCAACCTGTCCTCGCCTTTCGGCGCGGCCTTGATCAGGTTGGCAATGTCCTGCGATGTCGAAGCCTTGCCGACGGTGGCAGCCGCGGGAGCCCTGTCGGAAGCCTTGTCGCTGTCGGGTGCGGGCGCGCTGTCGCCGTCCGTCTTGGCGTCGGTCGAACCGTCGCCCTTGGCGGCTCCGATCTGGTCGTCCTCGAAGACACCCGGCAACGCCGTGTCCTTCGCCCGGGCTGAGATATCGACCGGCTTCTCCTCGCTCGAGACGAGCTTCTTCTGTTCCGGCGCCACCTGTGCGCCGTCCTCTACGCGCTCGTAGACCTTGTTGTCCTGGTTGGGCACGCTGACGCCGCCAGGGTTCTTCGGCTTCACCTTTACCGGCCGCGAGTCAGCTTTCAGCACGACCGGGCCGTTGCCGGCGTCGCTTCCGCCACGCGAAAGCGCGAACGCGCCGATGCCGCCGAGCAGCAGGACGCCGACGGCAACGCCGGCGAGCAGCCTGCCCCGCCCGTGCAGGGCCGAAGCCCGCCGCGGCACATACGAAGCCGCTGCCACGCCGGACGACCGGGCGTCGCCGTCGTCGCGGGCCGTCGTGGCGAATTCCTCAGGCAGGAAATCGGAATCGTCGAAGACGAGATCGTCCTCTTCGGCGGCGCCGCGCATTTCGGCAAATTCCTGGGCTGCGGCCGCCGGTGCCGCAGCGGCGCTGCCGATACCCAGTTCCTCGGCGAACAGGCGCTCGATGTCCATCGCGGTCGACGCCGGCTGGGTCCCCTCCTCCGCCACCGCGGCGTCCCGGACGGCCTCGGTATGCCGGGAGAGCGCCCGGAAGGCGTGCTCGAATTCCTCGTCCAGTTCGTCGTAGGCGGGAGCGGCCGGAGCCTCCTCCTCGAAGACCGGCACGGGGATGTCGAGGTCGTCGGTGACGGCGACCGCCGGCTCGAATACTTCCATCGTCTCGATCTCGGGCGTCACCTCGACTGCACGCGTCTCGATCTCGGGCACCGTCTCGATCCCGGGCGCCATCTCGACGCCGGCTTGCGCTTGGCCCGTCGGCCTCGCCTCGAACATAGGCTCGTCGTAGGCATTGGGGGCCGGAGCGACGTAAGCGTGCAGCGCATCGGCCATCCGGTCGATGTCTGCGGCGGCGAAGTCGTAACCGGTTTGCTCCTGCCCAGGCACGGGCCGGATATTGAGGAACGGCGTCGTCTCGCTCATGTCGGGGACGGGATCGATTGCCGCCGTTTCAGCCCCGCTCGGGGTGGGTTCCTGGCCAAAGCCGTCCGAAGGTAAAACTTCCTCTTCGAGGTAGGCCGCAGGGTCCATCGCCTCGAAATCGGCGGCAGGCGCGATCTCCTCGAAGTCGGCGGCGGGCGCCATCTCCTCGAAGTCGGCGGCAGGCGCCATCTCCTGCAGCCGCTCGTCGGTGACGGGATATTCCTGGATTGAATCCTCAGGTTCCGGCTGTTCGGCCGGCTTCGGCGCCACACCCGATTTCAGAGGATCGCGGCGCTGGGGAAGAGCCCGTTCGGTGCCGAGCGCGGCCAGTATGTCGAACGGATCAGTTCCCTTCGCCCGCGGCCTTTCCGGCGCGAGGGCGGATACGTCCGGCTGCGCCGGGCTTGTGGCAACGTGTCTGGGGGAGGCTTCGCGATATTGCTGGGCCGCGGACTTGAACGAACGGATATCGAAGATCGGCGCCTCGGCCGCTCCATACTGCCTTGCCGGCGCCTTTTCTTCCGACGCGGCATGCCCCGTATATCCGGGAGCGGAGAAGACGGGACGATAGACATTACGGTCCGCGGAGCCAGCTGGCTGCGCGGTTTCGGGCTCTTCCGCGGAGTCGCCTTCTTCGGCGATCCATCGCGGGGCCGCTTCGGGAGCGAAGTCCTCCGGCCGGGCCGGGCCGAAATCCATATCGACGTCGGCCATCCCCTCTCCCACGGCGTCGGAAGGATAGGCCTCTTCCTGCATCGCCGGCGCCTCTTCCCGGGCCGACTGCCAAAAATCCTCGCTGCCGGCAAGCTCCTGCTCGAGTTGCGCGGCGAACGCTTCCTCGATGTCTTCGGAGGCGTTCGAAGCCGCATCGTTTTCCTGTGGATAACGCGCGCCGGAAGGTGCATCCGGGCCGGGATCGAACATCCCCATCAGTTCCTTTTCGAGATCGATCTCGAAATCCTGGTCGGGGCTGGGCGTCGGCTGGACGCGTGGATCGAATCCCATTATGCGCGTCAGCTCGGCAAAAGGATCGTTGTCCTTGAACTCCTGATCGCCAGCGGTTTTGAGCTGCACCTTGTTTGCCATGCTTGTCCACACTCGCACACTTCGGACGCCGGCGACGTCGCGCGTTTCGGCCCTACCAGCGCAATATGGGCAATCGGTGGCAGGCTGTGCCCGCCTAGCGCATCTCCGAAGGTGCTTCCGCCCCGATCAGCGCCAGGCCAGACGACAACACGTCAAGAACAGCCTGCACCAGACCCAGCCTGGCATCGGTCAATTGTGGATCGTTAACCTTAACAAACCGTAAGCCAGGATTTTCAGTACCCCTGTTCCAGTGAGTGTGGAACGCATTAGCCAAGTCGTAAAGGAAAAAAGCGAGCCGATGCGGCTCCTGTGCTTGGGCCGCGATCTCGATCAGCCGCGGGTATTCCGCGAGTTTCCGGATCAGGCCTATCTCGCCTTCGTCGGTCAGCAGGTGAAGCGATCTCTTCAGCGCGCCGCGATCGTCCGGATTGGCCTCGACATGCCCCTTGGCCTGCCGGAACACCGAGTGGCAACGCGCCGAGGCGTACTGAACGTAGAAGACCGGATTATCCTTCGACTGCTCGGTGACCTTCGCGAAATCGAAATCGAGCGGCGCGTCGCTCTTGCGGTAGAGCATCATGAAGCGGATCGCGTCGCGGCCGACCTCCTCTACGACGTCCCGCAGCGTCACGAACTCCCCCGCCCGCTTCGACATGCGCACCGGCTCGCCGTCGCGGAACAGCTTGACGAGCTGGCACAGGAGGACGGTGAGCTTCACGCGATCACCGGCGACGGCGCGGGCAAGCGCCTCGAGGCGCTTGACGTA
>JBQCFA010000371.1:0-14059 GCA_051959695.1 Rhizobiaceae bacterium | reverse complement strand
TCGTCGGCTCACCCCTCTTCATCATATCGCATCCGCCGCTGGTGCTGGCGCAATGCAGGGCCGGCATCGTCGGGGCTTTCCCGGCTCTCAATGCCCGGCCGCAGTCGCAACTCGACGAGTGGCTGCACGAGATGAGGGAAGGGTTAGCGGCGTATGACCGCGCCCATCCCGACAGGCCCGCAGCACCGTTCGCCGTCAACCAGATCGTGCACAAATCCAACACGCGGCTGGAGCATGACCTGGCGCTCTGCGTCGCCCACAAGGTTCCGATCGTCATTTCCTCGCTCGGCGCCGTGCCGGAGGTCAACGACGCCGTCCACTCCTATGGCGGTATCGTGCTGCACGATATCATCCACGACCGACACGCGCGCAAGGCGATCGAGAAGGGCGCCGACGGGTTGATCGCCGTGGCGGCTGGCGCCGGCGGCCATGCCGGGACACTCTCGCCCTTCGCGCTGGTGCAGGAAATCCGGCAATGGTTCGACGGGCCGCTTCTCCTGTCTGGCGCGATCGCCAATGGAGGCGCCGTGCTGGCGGCGCAGGCGATGGGCGCCGATCTCGCCTATATCGGCTCGCCCTTCATCGCCACCGAAGAGGCGCGCGCGCCTGATGCCTACAAGGCGATGATCGTGGAGTCGAACGCGGCCGATATCGTCTATTCCAACCTCTTCACCGGAATCCACGGCAACTATCTCAAAGGGTCCGTCCGCAATGCCGGCATGGACCCGGACGATCTGCCGGCCTCGGACCCCTCGGCCATGAGCTTCGCCGGCGGATCGTCCAAGCCGAAGGCCTGGAAAGAGATCTGGGGAAGCGGTCAGGGGGTCGGCGCTGTCAGGGAAGTCGTCCCTGCCGGCGCGCTCGTCGACCGGCTGGCGCGGGAATACGAGGCCGCGAGAGCGCGGCTGCTGAACGGAACGGAGTGACGATCCTCTTCGCCTGCCGCCGGCGCCTATCCGAAAAAGGGGAGGCTTCGCGCCTCCCCCCGCTTTCATCGCCAAAGACGGCGGCGGAGCAGTTCCTCCGCCTCTTTCGCTTTACTGGAAGAGCTTCATTGCGTTGACGAGTGTCTGCAGCACGCCGAGCACCAGCGGAATACCGACGAAACCCCAGGCCAGCACCAGATGAAGGGTCGTCGTGCCGTTCTGACTGCCATTGTCCATATCGTATCCTCCTCAGGCCTTGGCCGCGTTCGGTGCCGTGTCGAGCGCCGGGCGTTGGTCGCCGACCATGTGGTAGCGGGAGTGCACCGCCTTGACGAAGAAGTTGCAGATCAGCCCTATGACGAGCAGACCGGCCATGATGTACATCGTCGTGTTGTAGGCCTGAGCCTTCGGCACGCCGCTTTCGATCTGGTACTGTCGGATGTAGTTCACCAGCACCGGGCCGAATATGCCCGCCGCGGACCAGGCGGTGATGAGCCAGCCATGGATGGCGCCGACATAGCGGGTGCCGAACATGTCCCTGAGATAGGCCGGTACCGTGGCGAAACCGCCGCCATACATCGACAGGATGATGACGAAGAACAGCACGAAGAGGGCGACGCTGCCGATCGAACCAGCCCACGGCACCAACGAGTATAGGACGATGCCGAGGATGAAGAAGCAGAAATAAGTGTTCTTCCGTCCGATGTAGTCGGAGGTCGACGCCCAGAAGAAGCGCCCGATCATGTTGAAGAGGCTGAGCAGGCCGACAAAACCCGCCGCCGCCACCGGCGTGACCTTGCCGGGGAACATCTCCTGGCTCATCGCCGACGCCTGGCCGAGCACGCCGATGCCCGCCGTCACGTTCAAGCACAGCACCCACCAGATCAGCCAGAACTGGGGCGTCTTGATCGCGTCATAGACATAGACGTTGTTGGTCGTGATCAGCTTCTGCGGGGTGACCGGCTGCACATAACCTTCCGGCTTCCAGCCCGGCGCGGGCACGCGCACGATGGCGGCACCGACCATCATGAAGATCAGGTAGATGACGCCGAGGCAGATGAAGGCTTCCGCCACACCGACGTGGGTCGCGGTGGAGAATCGCTGCATCAGCCAGACCGACAGCGGCGAGGCGATAAACGCGCCGCCGCCGAAGCCCATGATGGCCATGCCCGTCGCCATGCCCGGGCGGTCGGGGAACCATTTGATGAGGGTCGAGACGGGCGAGATGTAGCCGATGCCGAGACCCAGGCCGCCAAAAAAGCCATAGCCGACATAGACCAGCCAGAGCTGGTGCGTGTAGACGCCGATGGCCGAGATGAAGAAACCGCCGGCCCAGCACAGCCCGGCCGTGAACATGGCCTTTCTCGGGCCGCCTTCCTCGACCCAGCGGCCGAGCAGGGCCGCCGAGACGCCGAGCACGAAGATGGCGATCGAGAAGATCCACCCGAGTTGGGTCAGCTTCCAATCTTCCGGCGCCTGCTGGGTTATGCCGATCAATTTCGTCATCGGCAGGTTGAAGACACTCAGGGCGTAAGCCTGCCCGATGCAGAGGTGTATACAGAGGGCAGCCGGCGGAACCATCCAGCGACTGAACCCCGGGCCGGCGATCGTGTGGGAACGATCGAGCCAACCGCCCGCCCCCCTTGTCTGCGTTTCCATGAATCCCTCCACTTCCTTTGATTAAGGCCGCGTCAGGTTAGGGGCATGACAAATTGTCGCAAGTAAAATGTCGGACGCATTAGACTATTGTCCCATGGAAATCGCTTCCATTCGCCACGCGCGTGCATACACGCCGTCCCTGCCCGGTGGCCTTGAAATCGGTCGCGGTTGGCGCTATCAACCGCCCTGCCGAGCGGCACCGCGCCGCCGAGCCGCTTTAGCTCAGTTGGTAGAGCACATCATTCGTAATGATGGGGTCGCGTGTTCGAGTCACGCAAGCGGCACCACTTCCCGAAAGCCCGCGCCAGACACCCTCGGGGTGCCGGCTCAAAGCCGATAGGCTTCCTTCGCCAGCCGATAGGCGAGATCGACGGCGATCCTGACGGCCTCGTCCTCGTCCAGACGATGGTCGGCGACGAGCCGGGCGAGATAGGCACAATCGACGCGGCGCGCCATATCGTGGCGCGCGGGAATCGACAGATAGGCGCGCGTGTCGTCGTTGAAGCCGACCGTATTGTAGAAGCCGGCCGTTTCGGTGGTGGTCTCGCGGAAGCGGCGCATTCCCTCCGGGCTGTCGAAGAACCACCATGCCGGACCGAGCTTCAGAGCAGGGTAGTGGCCGGCGAGCGGCGCCAGTTCGCGCGAATAGGCCGTCTCGTCGAGCGTGAAGAGGATGAGAGTCAGCCGGGGATCGTTGCCGAATGCGTCAAGCAGCGGCTTCAACGCACGCACATAGTCAGTCGGCTGCGGGATATCGGCGCCCATGTCCGGCCCGAAAGCCGTGAAGAGGGATGGATTGTGGTTGCGGAAGGAGCCGGGGTGGATCTGCATGACGAGCCCATCGTCGACGCTCATGCGCGCCATCTCTGTCAGCATCTGGGCGCGGAATACCTCGGCGTCCTCGGGGGAAGCCGGACCGGACAGCACCCGGTCGAAGAGCAGCGCCGCCGCGCCCTGCGACAGGTCGGCGGTGCGGGCGCCGGGATGGCCGTGATCCGTCGCGGTGGCGCCGCGCTCCTTGAAATAGGCGCGCCGGGCCCGGTGCGCGGCGAGATAGCCCTTCCAGTCGAGCGGATTGCCCGTCATCTCGACAAGCTTCCTCACATTGTCCGCGAAGCCCGCCACATCGGGGTTGACGACCGCATCGGGCCGGTAGGTGGGAACGACGCGGCCGGCCCAGCCCGAGGCGCGGATAGTGTCATGCGCCGCCAGATCGTCGAGCGCGCCGTCCGTCGTGGCGATGATCTCGATGTTGAACTTTCGGTAGAGTGCCCGAGGCCTCAATTCCGGTGTCTGCAGCGCGTCCGATATGCGATCGTAGAGCGCGTCCGCGTTGCGGGAGCCGAGCCGGTCGGCAATGCCGAAAACGGTCTCCAGGGAATGCTCGAACCAGAGCCGGGAAGGCGTGCCGGCGAAAAGGTGAAAGTTCTCGGCGAAGAGACGCCATATCCTGCGGCCATCGGTTTCCGCCTCGCCGCCGTCGCGGCGCGTTATGCCGAGTGCCTCCAGCCTTATGCCCTGCGAATAGAGCATGCGCGTCACGTAGTGGTCGGGCTTGACGAAGAGTGCCGCAGGATCCGGGAACGGAGCGTCCTCTGCATACCAGGACGGATCCGTATGACCGTGTGGCGAGACGATCGGGAGGGCTGCGACTTCGTCGTAAAGCCGCCGGGCGATTTCGCGAGCCGTCGACTCGATCGGAAGCAGCCGGTCAGGATGCAGCGCCATTTTGCCGTCCCCTCAACGTCAATCTTCTTATTATGCGCAGTTGGATGCGCCAAACAGGGCATAATGGCAAGCCCCGCACCTCGGAGAAGGTAGCCAAAGGATGAGCGACGAAGGAGCAGCACCCAATACAGCACCCGTGGAGGAAGGCGTCTTCATCGCAATCGTCGGGCCGAGCGGCGGCGGCAAGGATACGCTGATCCGGTATGCCGAGGCTCGATTCGGTGGCGAAGCGGCCGTCCTGTTCGCGCGGCGTGTCGTCACCCGGGCCAGGGACCAGGCCCGGGAAGACCATGAATCCGTGACCTTCGAGGAATTCGACCGACGGCAACGCCGCGGCGAATTCGCACTTTCATGGGAAGCGCACGGACTGAAATACGGCGTACCGGTGTCGGTGGACGATGCGATCCGGCACGGCCGGGTCGTCGTCGCCAACCTGTCGCGCGGTGTCATCCCTTCCCTGCGAGCGCGCTACGCCAATGTCGCCGTGGTACTCGTCACCGCGAGACCCCAAACGCTGGCCCACAGGCTGGCCGAGCGCGCCGGCCAAAGCGCGGAGGAGCTGGACAGGCGCAAGGCGCGAAGCGCGGACGCCGCAGTCGCCGTCGAAAGCAGCTTCACGATCGAGACCGAAGGATCGCCGGAGGCGGCCGGCGATCGGCTCGTGGCCATCCTCGGGCAGTCGATCCGTCAGATTCGCGGAAGATGTTGACCGCGGCCTCGCCGTCCCGCCGAAGCCAGGCGGCGCCTGCCGATGGCCAGGATATCATTCCGCGTCGTTGGCCGAGGCGGCGTTGAGCAGGCCGTAGCGTTCCTCGCCGATCGATTTCAACAGGTCGATCTGCGTCTCGAGGAAATCGATATGGCCCTCTTCGTCCTTCAGGAGCTCCTCGAAGAGCTTCATGGTGACGTAGTCGCCACGATCGTGGCAGATCTCGCGCGACTTCTTGTAGGAGGTCCGAGCATCGTATTCGCCGGCGAGGTCGGCTTCCAGGACCTCCTTGACATTCTGGCCGATGCGCAGAGGCCCGACGGACTGGGCGTTCGGATGGCCCTCGAGGAAGACGATGCGCTCGATGATGCGATCGGCGTGGTGCATCTCCTCGATCGATTCCTCGCGCTCCTTCTTCGCCAGCTTGATGAAGCCCCAATCCTCGAGAAGACGATAGTGCACCCAGTACTGGTTGACCGCGCCGAGTTCGAGAAACAGCGCCTCGTTAAGCCGCTCGATGACCTGGGTTTCGCCTTTCATGGTTCCTGCTCCCGTAGTGGCTGCGCAATCCGCGCACTCTGTCCAGAAAAGGAACTATCTCATCGCCGTCGATTCTGGAACGGCGATGGTATTCCTCCGTCACCCGGATGATGATTTCCACCACATTCGGGAAGCAGCCGCAACACCGACCTCGCCTGCCCAGTGAATGATAGACCTTCGCCGGGACGATGAGCTGCCAGGGATCAGCGTCGAGGAGGGCCAGGATAGCCGCCTCGATCTCTTTTTCCTGGATGATGTTGCAATGGCAGATCAGCATGAATTTACCGTCAGCACTCCGGCTTCTTGCTTCGGGTCGAGAAGCTGAAGCACTTGGTCAACCGCACTCCGATCATGTCGTTGTCGTCTCCCGCAACATGCTCACGGCCGTAGCCTATGCTCAGATCATAGCCGCTGTCGAAGGAATAGCCGACAGAGGCCGCGACAAGGCGGTCATTGGTCTCGAAATCCCGGAAGCTGCCCGTCAACTCTCCGTGCCAGGGGCCACGCTTCAGAGAGCCGCCAACGGTTACATAGGTGGCGTCGTCGACCGCGCCAGTATAGTGCTCGAAATAGGCGAGCTCGCCGATGAGACCCAGCGTCACCCCATTGCCGATCTCCGTATCCTTGGCAAGACCGACGACGAATCCGTTCTCATCGCCGGCGTCGCTTTCGGTTCCCGTCTGGTGGCGGTAGCCGATATTGTATTTGAACCCGTCCAGACCCGGCATCTCCTCGCCGGCCAGCGTGACGGAGAAGTTGTCGAACTTCCCTGTATTGCCGGCGCCGCCGTCGTAGTCGTGAAGGCGGCCGCGATTGTTGAACAGGGACTCGGAGAAGACGGTGGTGTCGGCAAAGAACGTGTTCACCGCCAGCGTGTGCTTGCCGAAGCCGGTGTCGAACGTGTAGGCGGCGCCAATCGCCATCCGCTCGGTCAGCTCATAGTCCTCGGCGTAGCGAGAGCCCCACGGGCCAGGGGTGACATCCCAGGCGAAGCCGAAACCTGGCTCGTATTTGCCGGCGGTGAAGGTCCAGTTGCCGATATCAGCCTGCAGGTCGAGCGTATCCATGTACAAGCCGATGCCGCACATCGTGCAGTCCTTCGGCGGATAGGGACCCTTCACCTGTTCCAGCGTCAGGCCGAGATTGACGGAGAAGATTTGCGTCAGCCCGATTTTGAAGGCGGCGGTACTGCCATGCATGTACAGATTGTTGAACTCGTTGGCCGTATTGCTCGAGTGGAAGATCCAGTCGTTGTCGAACTCCAGGTTGATGACGCCGTCGACATAGGGATAGACGTCCGGCGTCGGAGCGGGCTTGACGTCGTCCGCCGCCAGCGCCGCCGCCGGCAGCCCCACGGCCAGACCGGCGGCGAGCAACAAGGCATTCCTGTTCATGATCATGGGTCCCCTCAAAAATCGTCCAAATCTTGTTACGATATAACATTTTTATGCGCAAGCACCCGATTTCGGGCCGTGGGCGCAACCTGCGCCTTAACGGGATTCCGGCTTATGGTCCCCTGTCCGATCAATGCGCCGGCGCTGGCGGGCAACGCCCAGATGGCAATGGTCAGGGCGGCTGTTGCCAAGACGGCCATCCTTCTCTCCAGGCTGCTGCGGATGAGGATCGTCTTCAATGGACCGTCCTGTGGCCGGAACGGACAAGTATATCCTCGACCACGGCCGCGGGGATCGGCAGCAATTCCTGATCGAGCCCGGAAAGCACGGTGGCGAAATCCCGCGCCGCCGCGCCGACCTCGGGCGCCTTCAGCCTACAGGCCAGGCCGGCAAGGCAAAGGCACGCCGCCGGCTCGTCCCCGTGCTGGTTGGCCGCGACGAGGCCGAGGGTCAGACATTCCTCGCGGCAGAGATGATGCGCGCCGAAGGGGAAGGCACGCAGCGGGCAATGCGCGCAGCGCCCGAGCGTGCGGATGAAATGGGAAAGTTCAGCCAGCGCGACGCGCGCCTTCGAGTTTCCCAGGATCTCCGAATAGAGGCTCCAAGCCATCTCCCAAGGAACGACCGAACCGGTGTCGTAGCCCGCTGTCCAATGGCGATAACCCTCCAGCACCAGCTTTTCGGCCGGCCGGTTGAAATAGCAGCCGTCGAAGCATTCACGATCCGCGGGCCCGGACTGCATTCGTCTCCTCCTGGAACCGGTCAGGGAAGCCGAATTGCGGGCGGGTGGGGAACGGAACAGGCCGGTCGCTTGCGCGATACGCCTGCCGCGGCGGGGCGCGGATACAGAATGCCGGACATCGTGTCCTCCAATCGAAAGGGTTCAAGGCCCAAACATCAAAGGGGTGCGCTTCGCGCGCGGCTGGCCATAAATACTGCGGCCAACCGGGTTGTCAAACGCTATCTTTTAGAATTTCTCCAGTAAATCAATGGTTTAGAACGATTCTAAACTAGAGTGATCCGCACAGGTTTAATCAGTTCCTCGGCGATGACGCGACCACGCTGGCGGATGCGCCGGCCGGCTTTCGCGTCGAACAGAAGGGCGGGGTCGAAGCCGGCTTTCAGCATCTCGCCCTCGCGCGCACCGCGATTCTTGAGTTCGGTGGCGAATGGCTGCTTGCGGTCCGAGCTGGCGGGCCGCCGGAGGGCTGCTTCGGTTTGCGTTTGATGGAATCTCGCTGCGCGCGACGCGCTGATCCGGCGGCCCTCTTGCGGCGCAGGAGGGTCTGGCGCTATCCGATGGTGCGCTGATGCGGTCGGGTATCGTGTTGTCGATCGCTTTCCGGATGCGATGCGGCTTGTCGAGGTGCCAGAGAGAGTTGATGAAACATTCCCGCAATAGGACGGTGGCCCGACGAGGATCGGGCGGACGCGCTCCCCTTTACCCGGCACTCCTCCGCGCCGGCCGGTCCGGAGCGGGCCGATGACCGGCGCTCCCTTCTGCGCGGGCGTCGACTGGGGCACCTCCACTTTCCGCCTGTGGGTATTCGACGCAGACGGCGAGACCATCGCCGAGCGACGGTCCGGGGACGGCTTGCAGAGCATCGGCAGCCGCGAGGGCTTTCCCGGTGTTCTGGAAAGCTGCCTGGCGGAGGTTAGCGCGCCGGATGACCTTCCGGTGATCATCTGCGGCATGGCCGGTTCGCGACAGGGCTGGGTCGAGGCGCGTTATATCGATACGCCGGCCCCCCTGGACCGCGTCATTGACAGCGCGGTTAAGGTCGAAGGCATAGCGCGCGACGTGCATATCCTCCCCGGTGTCGCGCAGAGAAATCCTAGCCACCCCGACGTGATCCGCGGCGAGGAGACCCAGCTTTTGGGTGCGGTGAACCTGGGGGAGGATAGCGGCCTTTTCTGCATGCCGGGAACACACTCCAAATGGCTCGCGCTCAAGAGCGGTATAGTCGAGGCGTTTGCAACGTACATGACGGGCGAGCTTTTCGGGCTGCTCGGGCGGCAATCGATTCTCTCCCACGCCATCAGCAAGATGTCGGTCGATCCAGCCGATTCCGAGTTTCTTTCCGCCGTGCGCTCCGGCGTGGCGCGCCCGGCCGAGATCGCCAACCTGACATTCGAGATACGGCCGGCGCAACTTCTCGGCCTGGCCCCCACCGACGCCGGGGCGGCCCGGCTTTCCGGCCTGCTGATCGGCAACGAAATCGCCGGAGCCAAGGCCAGGTTCGGTACGCCGGCCTCTGTCAACCTGGTCTCCTCGGGCCCGCTTTCGATGCTCTACGCCAGGGCGCTGGAAGCAACGGGCTCCGCAGTTCACCTCATCGACGCCGACGTCGCGGTGCGCAAGGGCCTCTTCGCAGCCGCACGCCGCTTCTGGGGTACCGGGAAGGGGCACTAGTATGGAATGGCCGTCGCTGAAGCGTGCATTGGTCGCGATCCTCCGAGGCATCCGCCCGGACGAGACCGGCGGGATCGTCGACGCGCTTGCCGAAGCAGGCTTCGAGGCCATCGAGATCCCTCTCAACTCGCCGGAGCCCTTCCGATCCATAGAAATCGCGGCGAAGCATGCGCCTTCGACGTGCCTGATCGGCGCAGGGACGGTACTGACGGTGAAGGAGGTGGAAAGGCTGGCCGGTGCCGGCGGCCGGCTCATGGTCAGTCCCAACGTCGATACCGGCGTGATCCGGACGGCATCCGAAAACGGGATGGTGACCATGCCCGGCGTCTTCACGGCGACGGAAGCGCTTCTTGCAGCGTCGGCGGGCGCGTCGGCGTTGAAGTTCTTCCCGGCGAGCGTGCTCGGCCCCTCCGGCATCAACGCGATTCGCGCCGTGCTGCCCGCAAACCTCCGCGTCGGCGCGGTCGGCGGCATCTCGGAACGCGATTTCGAAGCCTACGCGAAAGCCGGCATACGGATATTCGGGCTCGGCTCGAGCCTCTACAAGCCCGGTGCGACTGTAGCGGAAATCGCCGCCAAGGCGCGTGCCGCCATTGCCGCCTACGACGCGGCTTTCGGAGATGCCGGGCGATGACCCGCCGCCAGCTCGGCGTCTGCTATTATCCCGAGCATTGGCCCAAAGAAATGTGGCCCGAGGACGCCCTGAGCATGGCCGAACTCGGCCTGACCTTCGTGCGCATCGGCGAGTTCGCCTGGTCACGGCTCGAGCCGCGGCGCGGCGACCTGCAATTCGGCTGGCTGCAGGAGGCGATCGACATCCTGCATCGGGCAGGGCTCAAGATCGTGCTCGGCACGCCCACCGCCGCGCCGCCGAAATGGCTGGTCGACGAGATGCCGGACATGCTGCCGGTGGGCGAGGACGGCCGCGCCCGCGGCTTTGGCTCGCGCCGGCACTACGATTTCTCGCATGAAGGCTATCGCCGGGAATGCGCGCGTATCTCCACCCTTTTGGCCGACCGGTTCGGCCGCCATCCTGGCGTCGCCGCCTGGCAGATCGACAACGAGTATGACTGCCATAAAACGACGCTTTCGTACTCGCAGGCCGCGCGACTAGCCTTCAGGGAGTGGCTGCAACAAAAATACCAGTCGCCGGACGCGCTGAACCGGGCGTGGGGCAATGTATTCTGGTCGATGGAATACGCCTCTTTCGAGGAAATCGATCTCCCCGCCGGCGCAGTAACCGAACTCAATCCCGCCCATCGCATGGATTTCCGCCGCTTCGCCTCGGATCAGGTGGCGCGTTTCAACAGGCTCCAAGCGGATATCATCCGCGCCCGCTCACCTGGGCGCGACATCATCCACAATTTCATGGGACGGACGCTCTCCTTCGATCATTTCGGCGTCGGCTCCCAACTCGACGTCTCGAGCTGGGATGCCTATCCGCTCGGTTTCCTCGACAGCCGCGCGGACCAGGGCGAGGAGTGGAGACGCCGCTTCGCTCGCACGGGCGATCCCGACTTCCAGGCATTCCACCACGATCTCTACCGCGCGACCTCCGGCGGACGCTGGTGGGTAATGGAGCAGCAGCCGGGGCCGGTGAACTGGGCGCAGCACAATCCGGCCCCGCGCGCCGGCATGGTTCGGCTGTGGACATGGGAGGCCTTCGCGCACGGTGCCGAAACCGTCAGCTATTTCCGCTGGCGACAGGCGCCTTTCGCCCAGGAGCAGATGCATTCGGGCCTCCTTCGGCCAGACAGCGTGGAGGCGGAAGGCTTCGCGGAAGCAAGGCAGGTGGCGAAGGAAATCACGGCGTTCGACCTGCCGCCGGCCGGCCCCTCCGAGGTGGCGATCGTCTTCGACTATGCCTCGGCCTGGGCCTGGGAAATCCAGCCGCAGGGCAAGGAATTCGACTATTTCCGCCTGGTCTTCGATTTTTATCGCTCGATGCGGCAGCTCGGCCTTTCCATCGACATCGTGCCTGCAACGGCATCCGATCTATCCAACTACAAGCTGGTAATCGCGCCGGGACTCTTTGCCTGGACCGAGGCGCTCAGGAAGGCGCTTGCGGAGTATGACGGCGTCGCGCTGGTCGGCCCCCGCTCCGGCTCGAAGACAGCGGATTTCTCGATCCCCCGGCCCATGCCGCCCGATCTGCCGGAACGCCTGCGCGGTCTAGTCGTCTCGCGCGTTGAGACCCTGCGCGCCGACGTGCCGGTCGCCGTCGAAGGCGGCGGAGCGGTGCAGTTCTGGCGCGAATTCGTCGAATGCGGCAAGGCTGAAGTGCTGATCGCTTCGCAGGATGCTTGGCCGGTGCTCGTCCGCGAGGGCGCGCTGCACTATCTCGCCGGTTGGCCGGACGAGAGCCTGATGCGGCGCGTTCTGGAACGCCTTGCCGCCGATGCCGGGATAGCGACAAGGCCCCTGCCCGAAGGGGTGCGCATCCGGCGCGACGGCAAGCATCTCTTCGCTGTCAACTATGGCGACCAGCCTTGCGATCTCGCGAGGTTCGGTATCGACGGCAAGGTGTTGTTAGGCGAGCCGCTGCTGGCCCCTTCCGGCGTAGCGATCTTTGAAATCGGCTAGCCCGTTTCGCGCGTTTTCCGGCTATCCCGACTGAGGCAGATCGGGTGCCAACACGCAGGCAGCTCACGCCTTGTTGACAGGCTTCCGCGAGCCCGTGCGTTGACCCGGCTTTTCCTTCCATGCTCAATCCGGCGTCCAAATTCGCCGCGGAGCTTCTCGTGCGCCGTCTGATCCTCTCCCTTGCAGCGCTTATTCTCCTGTCGAAGCCTGCTTGGGCCGCTGACCCCGATCCGTCGAACTGGAGCGAGGTGCTCGCCAGGGCGCGCGGCGAAACGGTCTACTTCAACGCCTGGGGCGGCTCGCAGAACATCAATGCCTACGTCGAGTGGGCGGGAGAACAGATGCTGAAGCGCTATGGCGTGAAAGTCGTGGAGGTGAAGGTCGGCGATACCGCCGAGGCGGTCGCTAAGGTCGTGGCCGAGAAAACAGCGGGCAGGAACAAGGGTGGCTCGGTCGATCTCGTCTGGATCAATGGCGAGAATTTCGCCTCCATGAAGCGTCAGCACCTCCTGTTCGGTCCCGGCTGGGTGCAGAAGCTGCCCAACTGGAAATATGTCGACTTCGAGAACAAGCCGACCATCCGGACGGACTTCACGATCCCGACCGATGGGCTGGAGAGCCCCTGGGGCATGGCCAAGCTCGTCTTCTTCTATGATGGCGCGCGGACGGACGCGGCGGCATTGCCGAAGTCGGCAAGCGGGTTGCTGGCATGGGCGAAGCAGCATCCCGGGCGCTTCTGCTATCCCCAGCCGCCCGATTTCATGGGATCGACCTTCCTCAAGCAGGTACTCGAGGAGCTGGCCCCTGATCCATCGGTGCTGCAGAGGCCGGTGAACAAGCCTGCGTTCGAGGACATCAGCGCGCCGCTCTTTGCCTATCTCGACGACCTGAAGCCCTACCTGTGGCGGCATGGAGAAGCCTATCCGCAGAACTATCCGGCCATGAAGCAGTTGATGGCGGACGGCGAGCTCGACATCATCTTCGCCTTCAATCCGTCCGAGGCATCGAGCGCCATCGAGAAGGGCGAACTGCCGAAAACCGTGCGCTCCTTCACCTTTCCCGGTGGCACGCTCGCCAACACGCATTTCGTGGCCATCCCCTACAATGCCACGGCGAAGGCGGGCGCGCTCGTCCTGGCCAATTTCCTGCTGTCGCCCGAAGCGCAAGCGCGCAAGCAGGACCCGAAAATCTGGGGCGACCCGACCGTGCTGGCCATGTCCAAGCTTGAGCAGAAGGACAGGGAGCGCTTCGACGCCCTCGACCTCGGCGTGGCCACGTTGAGGCCGGACCAGCTCGGCCCCGCCCTGCCCGAGCCGCATCCAAGCTGGATGGAGGGGATCGAGACGGAATGGAAGAAGCGCTATGGCGTCGGGAACTGACCCGCTGAAGCCGGGCGGAGCCGCCCCGACACCGCACTTCCCACCGCCGTGATACCGCGCCTAGGGCCGCCGGCCGCGGCGCTCCTGCTTGCCGGGCCGGTTCTGTGCGGTCTTGCCGGCACCTTTCTGCCAGCCTTAGGCTACTTGCCCGCGCTTGGAGGGATGGGGTTCTCGCTTGTGCCGATGCGCGCGCTTGCGGCCGAACCTGGTCTCGTCCGGTCCGCCCTGACCAGCCTCGCGGTAGCCCTCGTCACCGCTTCCGTCGCATTGACGGTCGTCGTTCTTTTTGTCGCCGGCTGGAGCGGCACGCGCGCCTTTGCCCGCGTCCAGCACCTTGTCTCGCCGCTGCTCTCGGTACCACATGCCGCGGCGGCGTTCGGGCTCGCCTTCATGATCGCGCCTTCAGGCATGATCTCCCGCCTCGTCTCGCCATGGTTGACGGGCTGGCACCGGCCGCCCGATCTCCTGATCATCAACGACCCTTTGGCGCTTTCGATGACGGCAGGGCTCATCGCCAAGGAAATCCCCTTTCTTCTCCTGATTACGCTCGCCGCGTTGCCACAGGTGAAGCTCCAGGAGGCGCGAGCGCTGGCCGCCTCGCTCGGCTACGGCCGGATCGCGGGTTTCCTGTTCGGCCCATGGCCGCAGCTCTATCGCCAGATCCGTCTCGCCGTCTTCGCGGTGATCGCCTTTTCGAGTTCCGTGGTGGACGTGGCGCGCATCCTCGG
>JBQCFA010000370.1:0-3613 GCA_051959695.1 Rhizobiaceae bacterium | reverse complement strand
CGAGATCGCGACGAAGGTCTTTTCGCCCCGCTCGACGGTGGGCACCGCGTATTTCTCGATCTGCGCCTTCGTCCCCTTGAAGATGACGTTGGGCGGATCGAAGCCGAATGCGCCGCAGGCTGGAATATAGGCGCCCATCCGGCACTTGGCCGCTTCCTCGGCCACCAGGCACTGGGCAAGGAGGCTGAGGCCTGCACCGCCATAGGCGGCCGGGGTCTGTACATACCAGAGCCCGATTTTGCGGGCTTCGGCCTGCACCCGCTTCAGCACGTCATCCGGAAGCGTGAAGGCATCGTGCTCGACCTTCGCCTCTTCCGGGAGCACCACTTTCTCCATGAAGCGACGCGCAGTCTCCTGCAGCATCGTCAGTTCGGTGGGCATTTCCCAGCTACCGGCTTCGGTCATATCCGCTCTGATCCTTCATTCCGCCTTCCTTGAAAGGCCCCGAAAGATCGGGCATGACGAAGCGCTTGTCAATTAATTATCGGACCAAACGAAAGAGAAATTATCAGACCAAACTATTGACCCCTGCTTTTGCGCCGAACTATGATCCCGCCGCGGGTCGGGCGGTATCGCCAGTCACCGCGCGCCATTGGCGCACGCTTCGGGACGGAGACATACATGGCGCTGGTCGGAATCGATGTCGGGGGTACTTTCACCGACCTCTATTACTCGCGCGATGGCGCCAATGCCGACCGCATCTGCAAGGTGCCCTCGACGCCACAGGACCCTTCCAGCGGACTTCTTGATTCCCTCGTCACGGCCGGGATCCCGCTGGATGATCTCGACCTCATCCTGCATGGGACCACGATCGCGACCAATGCGCTGATCGAGCGCCAGGGGGCTCGTTGCGCGCTGATCACCACCAAGGGCTTCCGCGACATTCTGGAACTCGGGCGGCGCGACAGGCCGAGCTTCTACGGTCTCACCGGCATTCAGGACCCATTGATCCCGCGCGATCGCCGCTACGAGGTCCGCGAGCGCATGAATCACAAGGGCGAGGTGCTCGTGGAGCTCGACGACGACGAGGTCCGGCTGCTCGGAGAGGCGCTCAAGGAAGACGATGTCGAATCTGTGGTGATTTCGCTTCTGCACTCCTACGTCAATCCGGCACACGAGGAACGGATAGCGGCGATCCTTCGGGAGATCGGGCCGAGCTGGGCGATTGTGACCTCGGCGAGCGTCATCCGTGAATATTACGAATTCGAGCGTACCTCGACCGCCGTCATCCAGGCCTATCTGCAGCCGCTGATGACGCGTTACGCGGACAATCTCCTGTCCAGGCTCGGCGATTGGGGCTTTACCCGCCAGACATTGGTCATGCAGTCGAATGGCGGGCTCGTGCCTGTTCCTCAACTGCCGCAGAAGGCGGCGCATGTGGTCCGTTCCGGCCCCGCTGCCGGCGTTACCGCTGCTGCGCGGATCGCCGCCGAGGCAGGCTTCGACCGCGCCATTACAGGCGACATGGGCGGCACTTCCTTCGACGTGGCGGTGGTGATCGACGGGGAGCCGGAAATCACGCCGGCGACCAACCTCGATTTTCGCATCCCGCTCAAGCAGTCGATGATCAACGTTCATACGATCGGCGCCGGCGGCGGATCGATCGCATGGATCGACCGCGGAGGTATCCTGCAGGTCGGCCCGCGTAGCGCCAAGGCGCGGCCGGGACCGGTCTGCTTCGGCCATGGCGGGACCGAGCCGACGGTCACGGACGCGAACGTGGTGCTTTCGCGCATCAACGCCGACGATCCGATCGGGCTTACCAATCTCAGCAGGCTCGATGTCGAAGGCGCCCGCGAGGCCATGAAACGGCTCGGCGCGCAGATCGGCCTCGGCGTAGAGGAGGCCGCTGAGGCGATCCTGGCCGTGGTCAACCAGAACATGGCCGGCCGGACGCGCCTGCTTTCCATCGAGCGCGGCTATGATCCGCGCGATTTCGCGCTTGTCATCTTCGGGGGCGCCGGGCCGCTGCACGGCGCGGCGATCATCCGCGAGGTCGGTATCCGCACGATGCTGGTTCCCCCCTCCCCCGGCGTGCTGTGCGCCATGGGCTGCGTCGTCGCGGATCTGCGCCACGATCTGTCTAGGACAGTGGCGCGCCGGACCGACAGCCTCTCCTCCGAGGAAATCGACGCCATTCTGGCCGAGCAGGCCGGCGAGGGCTCGGACAAGCTGCGTGAGGAATCCGTCTCTATCCGCGATATCGGTGTGCGGCACTTCGCCGAGATGGCCTATGTCGGGCAGATCCACACGTTGAGGGTGCCGATCGAGCGCGGCTGGGACGCCGCGCGGCTTGCCGGCGCCTTCGAGGAAACCTATCGCACCGAGTACGGCAACACGCTGGGCGACATCGCCTCGACCGTGGTCAGCTTCCGCACCGTGGTCGAAGGCTTGCGCGAGCACAAGCAGCGCAACCTGCCGGCGCCCGAGCGGCGGTCGCTCGTCGAACCGGACGTCGTGCGCCCGGTTTATTTCGGCGGCTGGCGTGACACGCCGATTTTCAAGCGGTCCCGACTGCAGCCAGGCATGGTCGTCGAGGGTCCGGCTATAGTCGAGCAGCCCGATACGACCACAGTCATCGAACCCGGAATGACCGGGCGGATCGATGCTTACGGCAATATTTTCGTGGAGATCTCCTGATGGATCCCATCACCCTCGCCGTCGTTCGTGGCGCGCTGGAGCAGATTGCCGACGAGATGGATCTGCATCTCATCCATGCCGCCATCTCGCCGATCATCTCGGAGACGAACGATTGCGCCCATGGCATCTACCGCGCCGATACGGGCGAAACCATTGCGCAGGGGCGGTTCGGCCTGCCCGTCTTCCTCGCCAACATGCAGTTCACGGTGCAGAACCTCATCGAGCATGTGCGCGTGAGCGGCGGCTTCAGGCCCGGTGACGTATGGATCCTCAACGATCCTTATCTCAGCGGCACGCATCTGCAGGACGTGGTGCTGGTCGCTCCGCATTTCGTCGACGGCCAACTGTTCGCCCTCCTGGCGTCGACCGGCCACTGGATGGATATCGGCGGGGCAGTACCAGGGGGATGGGCGCCGTCCGCGCAGGAGATCCATACCGAGGGCATCATCATCCCGCCGGTGAAGCTCTACGACGAGGGCAAGCTCAATACCGGGCTGGTGTCGATGTTTACCCATAACGTACGCCTACCGACGCAGATCGAGGGTGATCTGTTCGCCATGGCCAATGTCTTCTCCGTGGGGCGGCGCGGCCTCGATTCGCTGATCGCGCGCCACGGCCGCGAGACCCTTTCCGCCTGCATCTCGGAGATGATCGAGCGGTCCGAGAAACAGATGCGATCCTACATCGAGGAGATCCCCGACGGTGTCTACCGTTACGAGGACTTTCTCGACAATGACGGGATCGAGGACAAGCCGATCCGCGTCGCCCTGTCGCTGATGGTCAAGGGCTCGTCGATGCATTTCGACTTTTCCGAGTCCGACCCGGCCGCCCGCGGCCCCGTCAATCTCGCCCGCACGACCACGCAATCGACCTGCTTCATCGCGCTGAAACATATCTTCGCCGATGTTCCGGTAAACGGCGGCGCCTTCCGCCCGACGCAATTCACGATCCCGGAAGGCTGCGTCGTATCCGC
>JBQCFA010000369.1:0-6018 GCA_051959695.1 Rhizobiaceae bacterium | reverse complement strand
TCATCACGTCGGACTGACGCGGAGATGCGCGCGGCGCTACGCCGAACCTTTCCGAATCGTAGCGCGGCATCGAGGTCTGGATCATCTCGACGGCGCAGCAGGCGAGCCCGAACGTCATGAACATCAGCGAGCCGGAACGCGCCCAGGTGATCAGCGCCTGCGAGGAGGTGACGAGGAATCCCTTGTCGGCAAGCTCATTGCTTATACCGCCGTAGAACGGATCGTCCGAACCCACCGGCTTGCCGGTTGCCGGGTCGACTATGCCCTTGGGCTTCGGCGCTACAAGGGTGGCGGAACTGTCGCTCAATCCCATTCCAGCGCTCCTTTTTTCCATTCGTAGATAAAGCCGATCGTCAGCACCGCGAGGAACACCATCATCGACCAGAAGCCGAGCCAGCCAATCCTGGAGAACGACACCGCCCAGGGACACAGGAAGGCCACTTCGAGGTCGAAGATGATGAACAAGATCGACACCAGATAGAACCGGATATCGAATTTCATGCGCGCGTCGTCGAACGCATCGAAGCCACATTCATAGGCCGAAAGCTTTTCCGGATCGGGATTGCGATAGGCAATGATGAAGGGCGAGGTGATGAGCGCCAGGCCCACCACGAGCGCCACCGCGATGAAGATCACGACGGGCAGATATGAACTGATGAGTTCGTTCATGTTTCGACTTTCCATTGCCTGCCGCGCGGGCTCGGGGAGAGTCGCGCCGCCGCCATTCTAGGCAGTGTGACGGGTGCGGCAATGCCTGTGTTGCAACGCGGCGAGGGTTAGCGCACGAGGCGGGACGGCGCAAGTAAAAGATCGGCCGGAGCGGGCGACAAAAGGCCTCCCGGCACCGCCCCGGTCGGTACGTAGCGTCCGATGGACATTGCTCCGGAACCTCCAGCGGGCGCCGGCGTTTTGCGCCATGTCACCGATTTCTCTTGGAAAGCCGCGCGGAACGGCCGATGCTGGCGGGGTCGACGGTCTTCCACCGCCCGTGAAGGAGTGATGAATGGCGCCGCGTCCTGCCTGGAAAGGCTATCTCAAGCTCTCGCTTGTGACGTGCGCCGTGGAATTGACCAACGCGACCACGCAGAGCGAGAAAGTGCATTTCCGCGTCATCAACCGGGAAACCGGCAACACTGTGAAGCGGCAATATGTCGATTCCGTCACCGGCAAGCCGATCAAGGATGAAGACGAGGTCAAGGGCTTCGAGATCGGCGCCGACGAATATCTTCTGATCGAGGAGGACGAGATAGACGCGGTGCAGATCGAGTCCTCGCATACCCTCAACCTCGAAGGTTTCGTCTCGAAATCCGATATCGAGCAGGTTTACCTCGACACGCCCTACTACGTGACACCGGCCGACGAGGTTTCGGAGGAGGCTTTCGCCGTCATCCGCGATGCCATGCAGGACAAGAAGATGTCGGGCCTTGCACGTATTGTTCTCTACCGCCGCGAACGTCCGGTCGTTATCGAGCCTTTAGACAAGGGTATGCTGCTCACCACGCTTCGTTACGACAAGACGGTACGGAAGGCCGACGACGTCTTCGACGGAATGAAGGACGTCAGGATCGACAAGGATATGGTCGATCTCGCCTCCGGCATCATCGACCGCAGGAAGATGAAATTCGATCCCTCGAAATTCGAGGACAAGTACGAGGATGCGCTGATGGATCTCATCGAGGCCAAGAAGAAAGGCAGGAAGCCGCCAAAATCCAAGCCTTCGGCGGAGCCTTCAAACGTCGTCAACCTGTTCGACGCCCTGAAGAAGAGCCTTGCCTCGGAGAGCGGCAGGGATGGCTCACGCAAATCCCAGCCCGCGAAAAAAGGCAAATCCACCTCGCGTTCCGACAAGAAGCGCAAGTCGGCGTGATCCGAAATGGCCGATCTGCGGGAATACCGGCGCAAGCGTGACTTCCGGAAGACCGCAGAGCCTTCCGGCAAGGGCCAGTCGCACAAGTCGAAAGGCGCTGGCGGCCTCTATGTGATCCAGAAGCACGCCGCGACACGGCTTCACTACGATTTCCGCCTCGAGCATGCGGGCGTGCTGTGGAGCTGGGCGGTGACGCGCGGCCCGAGCCTCGATCCGTCCGAGAAGCGGCTCGCTGTCCATGTCGAGGACCACCCCCTCGACTATGGCGACTTCGAGGGCACCATCCCGAAGGGCGAATATGGCGGCGGCTCCGTGCTTCTCTGGGACCACGGGGAGTGGATTCCCGACGGCGACCCCGAAGCCGGTATGAAGAAGGGGCAAATCGCCTTCGAGCTGAAGGGCAACAAGCTCAACGGCCGCTGGCATCTGGTGCGGCTGAAGCCGCGGCGCGGCGAGAAACGCGACAACTGGCTGCTGATCAAGTCCGACGACGCAGCCGCGCGCCGGAGCGGCGACATTCTCGAGGATGCGCCGCAATCGGTGAAATCCGGCCTGACAATCGACCAGATCGGCAAGGATGGCGGCGCCGATGTCTGGCATTCCGACAAAGGAGCCGGCGGGAAGGAGCCCGCCAAGGGGAGTGGCAGCAAAAAGGCGCCCCGCCCCGGCAAGCAAGCCGCCCTGCCCGATTTCGTGCCGCCGTGCCTTGCGACGCTGCAGACCGCGCCGCCCGTCGGCGACGAATGGCTGCACGAGGTCAAGTTCGACGGCTACCGCATCCAGGCGCATGTCTCGGACGGCAAGGCAAGGCTGCTGACCCGCAAGGGTCTCGACTGGACCGCGCGCTTCGGCAAGGCGATCGCCGATGCCCTCGGCTCTCTCGAATGCGACAATGCCATCCTGGACGGCGAGATCGTCGTCCTGGCCGACAACGGCATCAGCTCCTTCTCCGCGCTCCAGGCGGCGCTGTCCGCCGGCGACACGGAAAAGCTCATCTACTACCTGTTCGACATCGTCTTCCTCGACGGCGATGATGTTTCAGGTGAACCGCTGGCCGACCGCAAGGAGCGGCTTCATGAATTGCTGAAGCCGCTCGAAGAGCAAGGGCCGGTGCGCTACAGCGAGCATTTCACCGAGCCCGGCAAGACCATGCTGGCGCACGCTTGCCGCATGGGGCTCGAAGGCGTCGTTTCCAAGCGCGCCGACGCGCCCTACCATTCCGGCCGTGGCCATGACTGGATCAAGTCCAAATGCACCCACCGGCAGGAATTCGTCATTGCTGGATATCTCCCTTCCGAGAAGACCGGACGCGGCCTGCGCTCGCTGATCGTGGGCTACCACGAAGGCGGCGAGTTGAAGACCGCCGGCCATGTCGGCACCGGATTTACTGCGAGATCGGGAGCCGAACTCAAGAAGAAGCTCGATCGTCTCAAGCGCAGAACCTCGCCGCTGACGGGAAAAGGTTCGAAGGAAAAAAAGGCGATATGGGTCGATCCCGAGCTCGTGGCGGAGGTGGAGTTCCGCTCGTGGACGGATGATCATATATTGCGCCACGCGTCCTACCAGGGCCTGCGCGAAGACAAGCCGGCCAGCGATGTCGTCGCGGAAGAACCGGAGAACGGCGCGACGGAGGGCGGGAAGGACGCCTCGAAAGAACGCGTGCCCAGGCGCGCCAGCGCGAAGAAGGGAGGCGCGACGGCCGTGACGCTGACCCATCCCGACAAGTTGCTGTGGCCGAAAGCCGGCATCAGCAAGCGGGGCCTGCTCGACTACTACGAGGAAGTCTGGCCCCTGATGGAGCAGTTCGTCGTCAAGAGGCCGCTGGCGCTGGTGCGGGCGCCGGACGGCGTCGGCGGACCACGCTTCTTCCAGAAGCACGCCTCGCCCGGCATGCACGAAAAAATCCTGCGCATGGCCGATCCTGTGGACGGCGAGGAACTGCTCTACATCGAGGATTTCGACGGACTGGCCGCTCTTGTCCAGAACGGGGTGGTCGAAATCCACATCTGGGGCTCGAGGATTGATGCTATCGAGAAGCCTGACCAGATCGTCTTCGATCTCGATCCCGACGAGGGATTAGACGTGGTGGCTGTACGCGCGGCCACGCTGGACGTGCGCTCGCGGCTTGAGCAACTCGGGATGCCGAGTTTCGTCAAGACTTCCGGCGGCAAGGGCTTCCACGTCGCAGTGCCGCTCAAGCCGAATGCGCAATGGGAGCGGGTAAAGGGTTTTGCGCATGATTTCGCCCGCGCGATGGAACAGGAGGCACCCGATCGCTACACCGCCACCCTTTCCAAGAAGGCTCGCGCCGGGCGGATCTTCATCGACTATCTGAGGAACGGGCGCGGCTCGACGACGGTGGTCGCCTATTCCTCCCGCGGCAAGCCTGACGCGACGGTTTCGATGCCGGTCGACTGGAAGGCGCTGGAAGGCTCGATCGCTCCGGGCGACTATACGATCGGCGACGCCAAAGGCCGCGCGAAGGTCGAGAATGCGGATTACTGGCGCGACTTTTTCAAGAGCGGATACCTGCTGAAATAGCCGCACTTCCGGCCTTCCTCGAAGCTTGTTGCGGCCTACCACAAAAATTCTAAAAATTTTTCGCCAGGACAGGAACCAAACGCGTGGTCGCCAGTTATCACGCAGGACGATGGCGGACGGTTCCCCCCCCCCAAAAACCTTGCCCGCCCTGGCAACCGTCATCGTCCCCGCGTCATTGGTCGTGAAAATGCGCCGAGTTCTCTTGGACTGATCGGCCATCTCCGCGCTGGTTTCAAACCCAAAAAGTCCTTTGTCGTCTGATGGTAGGCGGCATTGCGGGGCCTCCGCTCCGAGCCTCGCGGCAGGTGCGGCGCGCCGTGGGTTGATCGCCTGCCCCCTTGCCAGCGCGGACATCCTTGCATAGCAGTGCCCGGCAACGCCAAGACGCCGGCCACGGCGCATGCAGGAGAGACGAAATGGCAAAGCAGGCGCGTGCCGCCGAAGGGACGATGTTCAAGGCGAACGGCCTTGACTGGGACGTCATCGATACCGGCATGCCCTCGCCCGATGCGCAGACCGTCGTGCTGTTGCCCGGCACGCTCGGCACGGCGGGCATCTTCCAGGCGCAGATCGACGGGCTTCGCGACATCGCCCGCGTGATCGCACTGACCTATCCGCCTGAGCGGGACCTGCGCAAGATCGTCGACAGCCTCGTCATTCTCCTCGACGAACTAGGCGTCGATACATTCCACGTCCTCGGCTCGTCGCTCGGCGGTTTCGTCGCGCAGTGGCTTGCCGACCGCGTCCCCGACCGTATCGAGACGCTGTTCATCGCCAATTCGCTGATCGACCCGGTTCCGTCGCGACGGCGCATGCCGCCTCTCGAAACCATGGAACTGATGAACGGCGAACAGCACAAGGAAACGATCCTGAGATCGGTGGAAAACTGGAACGAGCCGGAGCCGATCTTCACCGACCTGAAAAAGCAACTGATCGAAAGCGGAGAGACGATCGGCGGCGAGGGTTTGAAGGCACGCGTGCTGGCCTTGCAGAAATCGGAAGCCGTGCCGCCGCTGGCTGTCGCCCCCGAACGCATCGTCATCATCGAGTCCGAGGACGATCCGCTGATCAACGCGGAGATCCGCCAGGCAGTGAAGGACCGCTACCAGGGCGCGGCGGTGAAAACCTTCCCGGTCGCCGGCCACTACCCCTATGTCACGCGCGCGGCCGACTATACAAAGATCATCCGCGATCGGCTGGAGGCCGCGGCCTGAGCATCGGAGCGCAGTCGGCCACCGTTTACGGCGCGGCCTGACGGCTTTCAGAACCCCTTTATCCCCTCGCCCACGGCATCAGCTTCTTCTGCAGCCATTGCAGCCCATAGGTGAGAAGCACGCCAAGGATCATGACCACGACCAGCCCTGCATACATTTTCTCGGGGTTGAGCACCTCCCAATAGTAGAAGGTCATGTAGCCGACGCCCTGCTTGGCGCGCAGGAACTCGACCGAGATGATGACGATGAGCGCCGTGCCGAGGGCTAGCCTCAGCCCGGCGAATATGACCGGCAACGCGGCTGGAATGATGACCTGGCGGTAGAGCCCGAGCCCGCGCGCGCCGTAGTTGCGCCCCGCCATGATGAACACTGGGTCGATGTCGCGGACACCGGCCA
>JBQCFA010000368.1:0-3560 GCA_051959695.1 Rhizobiaceae bacterium | reverse complement strand
CCGCGTGTTACAGCCTTGCTTGTCCTTCCTTTCTTGGACGTTGCCCGGATCGATTTTCGGCCTTACACGGACCGCGAGACGAATATTCCTAGGTGGAGCGAATGATGGGAGGCGAGCGCTGGGATTTCTGGATCGACCGGGGCGGCACCTTCACCGACGTAATCGGCCGCGATCCCGATGGCGGGCTGCATCCGCGCAAGCTTCTTTCCGAAAACCCGGAAGCCTATCGCGACGCTGCTATCCAGGGTATCCGCGCCCTCCTCGGTGTAGCGGGGGAAGAACCGATCCCGTCAGAGAAAATCCGCGACATCAAGATGGGCACGACGGTTGCCACCAATGCGCTTCTGGAGCGCAAGGGCGATCGCGTCGCGCTTCTCATCACGCGTGGCTTTCGAGACGCGCTCAGGATCGCCTATCAGGCGCGTCCCGACATCTTCGCGAAGGAGATCATCCTTCCCGAACAACTCTACGAGAGGGTCATCGAGATCGATGAGCGCGTACGCGCCGACGGAACCGTCGAGCGGGGGCTCGACCTCAAGGCCGCTCGCCCTGCTATCGAGGCCGCGAGGCGGGACGGCATCGATGCGGTAGCGATCGTCTTCATGCATGCGTGGAAATTTGCTGATCACGAGGCCGAGGCCGAACTTCTGTGCAAGGAAATCGGCTTTTCCCAGATTTCCGTCAGCCACAAGACCTCGCCGCTGATCAAGCTTGTCGGCCGCGGCGACACCACGGTGGTGGACGCCTATCTGTCCCCTATCCTGTCGCGCTACGTGCAGAGGGTGGCGGCGGAGTTGGGTATAGGGACAGTATCGGCCGAAGGCCGAGCGCGCGACTCCCGAGCTTTTGCCGAGGGGGCGCCGGGCGATAATTCGCCCGCCCCAACGGAGGCCAGAGAGCGGAGCGACCGCACGGCCACGAGCCCAAGATTGATGTTCATGATGTCGTCGGGTGGGCTGACCGCCGCCGACATGTTCCAAGGCAAGGACGCGCTGCTTTCCGGTCCCGCCGGCGGCGTTGTCGGCATGGTGGAGACGGCGAGGCTCGCCGGCTTCGACCAGGTGATCGGCTTCGACATGGGTGGCACCTCGACCGACGTCGCGCACTACGACGGCGAATACGAGCGCGCCTTCGACACCGAGGTTGCCGGCGTGCGCGTCCGCGCGCCGATGATGCGCATCCACACCGTCGCCGCCGGCGGAGGCTCGATCCTCCACTACGAGGACGGGCGCTTCCAGGCCGGCCCCGATTCGGCCGGCGCCAATCCGGGTCCCGCCTGTTACCGACGCGGCGGCCCGCTCACCGTCACCGACGCGAATGTCATGCTCGGCAAGCTTCAGCCGGATTTCTTCCCGTCGATCTTCGGTCCGAAGCAGGACCAGCCGCTCGATCGCGAGATAGTCGAGGAGAAGTTCCGCGCGCTGGCTGCGGAGATCGGCGACGGCCGTTCGCCGGAAGCCGTGGCCGAGGGTTTCATCACCATCGCCGTCGAGAACATGGCCAACGCCATCAAGAAGATCTCGGTGCAACGCGGCTACGACGTGACGCGCTACCTGCTCAACTGCTTCGGTGGCGCCGGCGGCCAGCACGCCTGCCTGGTGGCCGATGCGCTCGGCATGGAGACGGTGCTCATCCATCCCTTCTCCGGCCTGCTTTCCGCCTACGGCATCGGGCTGGCCGTCGTCTCCGCCTCCCGCCAGCAGGCGCTTCTGAAGCCGCTCGCCGGGGCCTCACTGCCCGCGATAGAAGAAATGATCGCCGACCTTGGCGAACAGGTGCGTGCCGAACTTGCCGGCCAGGGCATCGACAAGGCCGATGTCGCCGAACACGCGGTCCTGCACATCCGCTACGACGGCACCGACACGTCGCTGCCGGTCGGCTTCGACCACGGCTCGATCTTGGAGGCAAAAAAGGCCTTCGAGGCGGCACACAAGGCGCAATTCGGCTTCATCTATGACGACAAGCCGATGGTGGTCGAGGCTGTCGGCGTCGAAGGCACCGACCGCCGCGAGCATGGCCGTGACGAGAACGACCGTCCTGCCGCCGCAACCGAACCGGTCCCGGCCGAGACGCGAGCCCTCTTCAGCGAAGGCGAAAAGCGCGAAGCCGGCATCTACCGTCGCGCCGATCTTTCTCCGGGAAGCAGGGTCGCCGGTCCCGCGCTCATCATCGAAGGTCACCAGACGATCGTCGTCGAACCGGGCTGGCGGGCTGAGATCACGCCCAAGGACCACGTGCTCCTGCGCCGCGTGGAGAAAAAGCGCCGTCAGGCCGCGCTCGGTACCGAAGCCGACCCAGTCATGCTGGAGGTCTTCAACAACCTCTTCATGTCGATCGCCGAGCAGATGGGCGTCACGCTGCAGAACACCGCCTATTCGGTCAACATCAAGGAGCGGCTCGATTTCTCCTGCGCCGTCTTCGACCGCACCGGAGCGCTGGTGGCCAACGCGCCGCACATGCCGGTGCATCTGGGCTCCATGGACCGCTCTGTCGAGGCGATCATCAGGCTCAACGAGGGTGACATACATCCAGGCGACGTCTTCGCGCTCAACGCCCCATATAATGGCGGCACGCACTTGCCCGACATCACCGTGGTGACGCCGGTTTTCGACGAGGCCGGGAAGGAAATCCTCTTTTACACGGCATCGCGCGGCCACCATGCCGATGTCGGCGGCACGGCGCCTGGCTCCATGACGCCGCTCGCCACGACCGTCGACGAGGAAGGCGTGCTGATCGACAATTTCCGCCTCGTCGAGCGCGGCCGCTTCCGCGAAAAGGCACTGCACGACCTTCTGACCGACCACCCCTACCCGGCCCGTAATCCGGCCCAGAACATCGCCGATCTCAAGGCACAGATCGCCGCCAACGAGAAAGGCGTCGCCGAGCTTCGCAAGATGGTGGCGCATTTCGGTCTCGATGTCGTCGAAGCCTATATGGGCCATGTGCAGGACAATGCCGCCGAGAGCGTCCGGCGCGTGCTGGAGCGCCTGCCGGACAGCTCGGAATACGAGTACGGAACCGATACCGGCCAGGTGATCAAGGTGAAGATCACGGTCGATCGCGAGAAGCGCGAGGCCACCGTCGATTTCACCGGCACGTCGCCGGTGATGAGAAACAATTTCAACGCGCCGGAACCCGTGGCCCGTGCTGCCGTGCTCTATGCCTTCCGCGTCATGGTGGAGGGCAACATACCGATGAACGCCGGGTGCCTGAGGCCGATCAAAATCATCATCCCCGAAGGCTGCATGCTGCGCCCTGCCTACCCGGCGGCGGTGGTGGCCGGCAACGTCGAGACCTCGCAACATGTCACCAATGCTATGTTCGGCGCCATGCGCGCGCTGGCGAATGCGCAAGGGACGATGAACAACCTCACCTACGGCAACGAGAAATACCAGTACTACGAGACGATCTGTTCCGGTTCGCCGGCCGGCCGGATGAACAACGGCCACGGCTTCAACGGCACGTCGGGCGTCCACACGCACATGACCAATTCGCGCCTGACCGACCCGGAGATACTGGAACTGCGCTTCCCGGTATTGCTTGAAGACTTCCACATCCGC
>JBQCFA010000367.1:0-2479 GCA_051959695.1 Rhizobiaceae bacterium | reverse complement strand
CCGAAAACATTTAAGACCATGCCAGTCCGCCTTTGCAACCAAAAGTTCCTGTCCAGACCGGATCTGACGCAAAGTTGAAGTCGAGGACGGACCGCGATCCATTCGACATCCGGCCATGGCCGCTTCCTGTCCATGGCTCTTGCCAAGCGTTCGCATCCGCTGCATGCCTGCCGTTCATGATCGACAGATTTGCCAAGACAATTGAAGCGCGGGTCGACGAACTCGTGGCGCTCACCGCCGACCTTATCCGGTTTCCCACAATCAACCCGCCGGGCGAAGCCTATGCGCCTTGCGCGGAATTCATAGGCGAGCGCCTCAAACGGCGCGGGTTCACCGTCGGCTTCATCCGCGGCGAAGGAGCACCCGGAGACACGGATCGCTATCCGCGCATCAACGTCGTCGCGCGCATCGAAGGCCGCGGCCCCGGCCCGGTCGTCCATTTCAACTCTCATATCGACGTGGTCGAGGCCGGCGAGGGATGGACGGTCGATCCATTCGGCGGGGCGGTCAACGACGGCAAGGTCTTCGGGCGCGGAGCCTGCGACATGAAAGGCGGTCTGGCGGCTTCCATCATCGCGGTCGAAGCGTTCCTGGACACTTCACCCGGCTTTCTCGGCGCGATCGAGATATCCGGCACCGTCGACGAAGAGTCGGGTGGGTTCGGCGGCGTCGCCTACCTGGCCAGGCAGGGCTTGTTCTCCAGGCCGCGCGTCGACCACGTCATCATCCCCGAGCCCCTCAACAAGGACCGCATCTGTCTTGGTCATCGCGGCGTCTGTTGGGCCGAAATCGAGACAAGGGGGCGCATTGCCCACGGATCGATGCCCTTTCTGGGCGACAGCGCTGTCCGCCATATGGGCGCGCTTCTCTCCGCATTCGAGGAAGAGCTTTTCCCGGCGCTCGACCGCAAGCAGACCAAGATGCCGGTCGTTCCGGAAGGAGCACGGCGCTCGACCATGAACATCAATTCCATCCATGGCGGCCAGACGGAGGATTTTCGCCCGGGCCTGCCTTCACCGACCGTGCCGGACAGTTGCCGGCTGGTTATCGACCGCCGTTTCCTCCTCGAGGAGAAAATCGAAGAGGTAAAGGACGAAGTCCTTACGATCCTCGACCGGCTAAAGCGGGATCGCGATAAATTCGACTATTCCATCAAGGACCTGATGGAGGTTCTTCCCACCATGACGGAGCGCGACGCCCCGGTCGTGACCGCCGTTGCAGAAGGCATACGGCGCATATTCGGGCGCGAGCCGGACTACGTCATCTCGCCCGGCACCTACGACCAGAAGCACATTGCCCGCATCGGCCATCTCCACGACTGCATCGCCTACGGACCTGGCATCCTCGATCTGGCGCACCAGCCGGACGAATGGGTCGGCATCGAAGACATGATGCAGTCGGCCAATGTGATGGCGATCGGGCTCGACGTCCTTCTCAACCGCGCCAGCGGGCGATGATTGCTGCCGGCCGTCCGGTGGGCACTAAGAATCGTGATTTACTCGTGTTCGGATTCAGGCTTGTATTGCGCGGGTTTAACCAGGGCCGGCGATAGCAACGATGAACGGCCGGGTCCTTTCTCCGGGAGCAAAAAAGATGAGGATGTGGAAATCGGTATTGATGGCGGGCGCCTGCGTTCTTGCTGCAAGCAGCGCGGCGCTCGCGGCGCGGACGGACCTGACGCTCGGTCTCGTTCTTGAGCCGCCGCATCTGGATCCCACTGCCAGCGCCGCTGCGGCAATTGGCGAAGTAACCTACGCGAACATCTATCAGGGTCTGACCCGTATCGACGACGCCGGCAAGATTCAGCCCGACCTGGCCGAAAGCTGGACCGTCTCGCAGGACGGCACCGTCTATACGTTCAAGCTGCGCTCGGGCGTCAAATTCCATGACGGCACGGGCTTCGATGCGAACGATGTCAAGTTCTCGCTCGACCGTGCCGAGCCAAAGATTCGGTCAATCCACAAAAGCCTTATTTCGCGCATATCCAGGATGTGACGGCTGCCGACCCGACGACCGTCAAGGTCACCCTGAATCAACCTCAGGGCGATTTTCTCTACGACATGGCAATGCCGGCAGCCTTGATCGTCGCGCCGGAATCCGCGGACAACAACAAGACGAAGCCGATCGGGACCGGCCCTTTCAAGTTCGACCATTGGGCCAAGGGTTCCGAGATTACCCTCGTGAAAAATCCCGACTATTGGGGAACGCCTGCCAATCTGGAGAAAGCGACCTTCCGCATCATACCTGACGCCGCGGCGGCGATACCGTCGCTGCTTTCCGGCGACGTGCAGGCGTTCCCGAACATGCCCGCACAGGACGCTCTTTCCCAGGTCCAGTCCGATCAGCGCTTCAAGGTCGTGATTGGAACCACCGAGGGCGAGACGATCATGTCGATAAACAACAAGAAGCCTCCATTCGACAAACTGGCGGTGCGCCAGGCCCTGGCTTCGGCGATCGATCGCAACGCGGTTATCGCGGC
>JBQCFA010000366.1:0-8196 GCA_051959695.1 Rhizobiaceae bacterium | reverse complement strand
ACCTGGCGCCGACCTGGAATCGGCCGTGCGATCGAGCCTCGAATCGCTAAAGGAAGCCCGCGCCAAGGTGCCCGGCCTTGGCCATCCGCAGCACAGCGCCGGCGATCCGCGCGCCAACCGGCTGCTCGCCCTGAGCGACGAGCTTGGAGCCAGCGGCGCGCATGTCGCCTGCCTGCGGCGCCTGGCGGAAGTCGCTCCGTCGATCATGAACCGTCCGTTGCCGATCAATGTGTCGGGGGCCATCCCGGCGCTCATGCTCGATGTGGGCTGGCCCCTCGACGCCATGAAGGGCATCCCGCTTCTGGCGCGCGCGGCCGGCCTCGTTGCCCATCTCTTCGAGGAATCGTACCGGTCGATCGGCTTTATCATGTCGCATCAAGCGGACCTGGCCATCGGCTATGACGGCCCCGCCGCCCAGCACAAATCGGAATAGATCCGAGGCAGAACGGAAAGCGGCAATGGTGCAGCTACTTAGAGACATCCATGTTGTGGAGATGGGCACCTACATCACCGGCCCGGCGGCCGCCATGCATCTGGGCGATCTCGGCGCCGATGTCGTCAAGGTCGAGCGCCCCGACGGCGGTGATCCGTTCCGTGCCTTCAAGGGCGGCCTCTATTCGCCCCACTATCAGACCTACAATCGCAACAAGCGCTCCATAGCCCTCGACACGAAGAAGCCGGAAGACATGGAAGTCTTCAAGGCGCTCGTGGCGCGTGCCGACGTCTTCATCCAGAACTTCCGTCCCGGCGTCGCCGAGCGCCTGGGCGCGGGCGAGGCCGAGCTACGCCGCCTCAATCCGAAGCTCGTCTATTGCGCCATATCCGGATTCGGATCTTCCGGGCCGTCCAGGGACCGGCCGGCCTTCGATACGGTGGCCCAGGCCGCTTCAGGCTTCCTGCGGCTGCTGACCCCGCCGACCAACCCACGTGTCATTGGACCGGCCATCGCGGATGCCATCACCGGCCAGTATGCGGCGATGGCGGTGATGGCCGCCTTGCTGGAGCGTACGGAGACTGGCAAGGGCCGCCGCATCGACATTTCGATGCTGGAGGCGATGTGCCACTTCAACCTCGACAGCTTCACGCACTTCTATAGCGTCGGCGAGGTGATGGGACCGCTCAGCCGGCCGAACGTCTCGCAATCCTATACGTTCGAATGCGCCGACGGGAAATGGATCGCGCTTCACCTTTCCTCGCCGACCAAGTTCTGGGAAGGATTGGCGGAGACGCTCGGACGACCGGATCTCGTCACCGATCCGCGCTTCAAGGAGCGGATCGACCGCATTCACCGGCAAGACGAGCTGATCGGGATCATGGCTCCTATCTTCAAGTCGCGCAGTCTCGCCGAATGGTGCGATCGGCTCCACGAACAGGGCGTACCCCACTCGCCCGCCTATGAGTCCAACGAGGCGCTGGAGGACCCGCAGGCGAAGCACCTGAAGATCAAGGTCGAAGCCGTGCATCCAACGATGGGCAACTTTACCACCGTTCGTCCCCCCTACAGCTTCGACGGACAGAGTGCCGGCTCCGTGCTGCCGCCGCCGACCTTGGACGAGCACGGCGCCGAAATCCGCGCCGAATTGCTTGGGGAAGACGGCGCCGGGCGCTGAGGTGGAAGTCGTCTAGTCCGGCTTGGCGCTGTCGGCGATGCTGCTCACATGCGCCGCGGTGATCTTCCAGTCCCTACCGATCTTGACCCAGTTCTGGGTCCAACGCCCTACCCGTTCCGGCGCCGAACGGCGCGAAAACAGCATGCTGACCGTGCCCATCCGGTTGCCGAAGGCGGTCACCACCATCCGATCGATCTGCAAGGGTTCGGGCTCGCGCCGTCGCGCGCCACGAAAGGCGCGGATTTGAACGATGCCGAAGAGACTTTCCCTGGCGCCGAAGCGAACGACATCGTCGCTGTCCCAGAACATGGCGTCGAGTCGTCCGAGATCGTTGGCCTCCAGCGCGGCCATATAGGCTTCCACCGACGCCTGGATTTCCGCCAGCACCTTGGGGTCGTTGATCTGCATCGGCGGCCGTCACGCGCGAGTGGTATCGACACGCTTCTGACCGGCCGAAGCGAATCTGAGGCTGTCCAGGCTCGTCATGCGCGGCCGACCCTTGGCTAGGCCACGATGGAACTCGCCCTTGGAGAGCGCTCCCGTCTCGGCGATCATGAACCAGCTGTCGCCCATATCCCGGCTCTCCCACACCTGGCCATCCGTGTCGCCGACGAAGAGTACGTCTCCTTCGGGGGAGCAGGCCAGCGTCATCGCGCCGACAGCCGCCCGCTGACCGGCGGGAAAGCCGCCGAGGAGCCGCTCCCAGCTTCGCCCGCCGTCACGGCTGCGGGCGAGCCGCGGCCGCGCGCGATTGATCTGGTACCAATTCGGCGGATAGCCTTGGGCGCCCGAGACGAAGAGCAGGTCCGGGTCGTCCGGATGCATGACCATGGCATCGGGATAGTTGATCCCGGCAGCATCGATGCGTGTCCATGTCACGCCGGCGTCCTCGCTTGCCTTCAGTCCCCACCCGGTCGCCAGGATATAACGGTTCGGACGATCCGCGTGGACCAGGATGCGGTGGATGTCGATATCGGTGAAGTCGGCGTCGACGTCGACCTCCTCGAAGGTGCCGCCTCCATCGGTGGAACGCAGGAAGGCGCCGACCTCTATGCCCACGAGTAGCTCGCTGCCGCGATGCACGGCGATGTCCTTGACATGACCGAGATGCGGCGGCGGCGGGAAGAACCATTTCGGCGCGGTGGGAACCTCGCCAAGAGCGACGCAATCCTTCCAGGTCGCGCCACCGTCGACGCTGCTGAAGAGCCGGGCCGGCATCGATCCGGCAAACAGCATTTCGCGGCCGTCCAGCATCTCGCGCTTGACCGACCAGATGTCGAACTGGGTGATCCCGTCATTGGCCCAGCACCAGGTATTCGCGCCGTCGTCGCTATAAGCCAGCCCCAGATGATGCGTTCCGGCGACCAGCCGCCCAGAACCGGTCCACGCCAGCGCGCTGACGAAGGTGCCGTTCATCGAACGGCTGCTGCACGACCATTCTCCCTCGTCGTCGCGGTCAAGCGTCCATACGCCGTCGACCGAACCGACGATGAGCTTTCGGCAGGCTTTTTTCAGCCGCATGACGCTGGCGCCGCCCGGCGAAAGAAGCGCCGCCGAAACATTCTCGTCTGATGCAGAAATCATGATCGTCGGACGCTCCTCATCCGCCCTGTCGGAAAGCCGCAGCGGCATTGGTACGCTGTACACTCTTCGTTGCAAAAAATTCGCTGGGCGAAAAAAAATTCTTCTATTGAATAATCCATATCCTAGCGATAACGTCAAGAAGGAAGGCGGCGCGCGAATACGGTCGCGATCGTCACGGAATTGGAGCAGCATGAATGTCCGACGTCGCGATGATCGCGCGGCAAGTTCAAGACCTCCTGGCAGCCATGGTCAATGGCCAGACGCTACGTCTGGACGAACTGCTCGATCCCCGGTTGCAATGGGTCCACGGTTCGGGCGCCGCCGACACCAAGGCTTCGCTTCTGGGGCGTCTCGGCGCGGGCGCGCAGACCTATAATGCGCTCGACGCCTCGGATCTGTCGAGCCTTGTCGGGGCGGGTTTCGCCGTGACGACAGGGGTGGTGTACATCGATACGGTGCGGGACGGGAAACGGGCCACGGCGCGCAGCCGGTTCATAACCGTATGGGAATTGGATGGCGACCGGGCAACGCTGCTGGCCTGGCAGACGACGCGCCTTCCGACGCCGGGCGCGGAACATTGAGGGCCGGCATGAGCGGCCTTCGCTTTGCCGCTATCGTCGGCTCGCTGCGCAAGGGCTCCAATTCGAGTGCAGTCATGGCGACCCTTCCGGACCTCGCTCCCGAAGGCGTAGAATTCGACCCTGCCGATATCGGCTGCCTACCCCTCTACGATGAGGACCTAAAGACCGAGGGATCGCCTTCCGTCGTCACCAAGTTTGCAAGGCAACTGGCGCAGGCCGACGCTGTCGTGATCGTATCGCCCGAATACAACCGCTCGATCCCCGGCGTCCTCAAGAACGCCATCGATTGGGCCTCCAAAGAACCCGATCAGCCGTTCTGGGACAAGCCCGTCGTGGTGATCACGCATTCGCCCGGGCTGCTCGGAGGCATTGCCGCAAACCATCATCTCAGGCAGGTGCTGGCCTATCTCGGCCCGCGCATCCTCACCGGGCCGGAAGTCGCGATCGGTTCGATCCGGACCAAACTGTCCGACGGCCGGATCGCCGACGAGGCGACACGCGGTTTCGTGGCGAAGGAACTGGCCCGGCTGGCGGCAACCTGTCGGATATGAGGCCCGCCGCGGCATCGAGGCCGCAATCTTCCATTCGCCGATCCAGGCGGGTTCCATCGAGGCGGAACCCGCCGGATCGTCGGCTCAGTTCGTTGCGCCGGTGACCTGATACTTCATGTCGCGAACCGTCTTGGCGAATGGCACCGGGCGCACGGTCGCCCTTATCGTCGTCTGCTCATGGCGCTCGACAACCGGTTTGCGCGAACCGCCTCCGGCCTCGCCCCAGACGATAACGAGTTCGGTGCCGGGTTCGGCATGGGCGATGTCGACGATGCCGAGCGAGACGGCCGCCTTCTCGTTGACGCTGTATCCGCCATGGGTGGACAGGCCGACCATCTTGCCGTCCGGCGTCTGCACGCGGTCGCGATGAATCTGCGCATAGTCGGTCGTGGGGAAGTCGATCCATTTATATGTCGGACCGTCGCCGAACTGCGAGTTCAGCACCTTGGCCACGTCGTCATTATGCCATTCGAGCGCGACCTTGGTCCGAGGCGGCGCCGCAGATATCTTTTCGAGCGCCGAGCGGCCAATGAAATCGTGGTCGAACTTGACGATCTTGCCCAGTCCCAGATCATAAGGCGTCACGTAGTACTCCTCGATCTGGTCCGGCTTGAAGCTGCCGCCCAATTGGAAGCGCGCTTCCCAGGCATCGGCGGGCAGCCATGAGCGATACGCCGCCTCGTCCTCGCCCCGATAGATCGCCGGCAACGGATAGGAGATCCATCCGCTTTCCACCACCGCGCTGAAATAGGCCTTCGCCCCGCCGGGCCGGAGGCCGTATTTTGCGCCCGTCTCCAGGATGGCCTGACGCACCTTCGCCCCGTCGGCGAAGGGTCCTGAAATCTCCACACCGCGATGGCCTGCCATGCCGTGGCGCAGCGCCATTACCTCGACACCCGCAATACGCACCCTGGCGGTGTGGAAGAACTTGATCTCCGGCGTCTCGCCCTCGATGACCTCCTGGAAGATCTTCCACGCGAAGGGACCGTCCATGCCGAAGCGGAAATTGGTCCTGTCCGGATTTTCCCACGTCGCTTCGTCACGTTTGACGGTGACGTCGTAGCCGCCGGTCAAGGCGTGGAATTCGACCCAGTTGAGGATCGGCTTGCCGCTGATCAACTCGTAGGTTCCGCCAAGGTCATGCAGCACGCATTCCCCGATAACCTGACCGCGCGAATTGCAGGCCACGAACTGCCGGGCGACGCCCGGTCCGAAATTGGCGAGGCTGTTGACACCGACGCGCGTCAGAAGGCGCAGCGCGTCCGGACCGGAAAGGAAGAGTTCCGGCATGTGGTGGGACTGATCGAAAAGAACCGCCGTTTCGCGCCAGGCACGTTGTTCGTCGCGCCAGTTGGATTGCTCGGGCGGCACCGGCGAGAGATTTCCCCGCATCCGGCTATGGGTTCCAGGCGTGTCGTTGTAGAGGAAGTCGACGAGGTCTGGAACGCCATCGATCGTCTGCTGGAATGTCTTGAATTGCGTGTTCACGTTTCCTCCTGAACATCTGTTCACGAAAGCGACAGTAGGAGAAAGGGCGATCGTCCTACAGGAAATTTTGCGCCTAGCGAAACTTTTTGCGCAATTATCGTGGAGTATTCCGCGCATCGCGTCAAGGGATATTGCAGGACGCCGTACGCTGTAAGCCGGCGGTTTCGGGTCGGAGCCAGGCTCTCGACAGCGATAGGCCGCACATGCCGCGTGACCATAGATGCGTAGTCCCGCCGCACCGTCGGCTATGCCATGAGGCGGCGGATCGACGTCAGGCTGACGCTGGCCGCTCTCGAGGTCGCGATTGCCGAACGGACCCGCCCGACGGCTGCATCCGTCACACCGACCATCCCATCACTGTAGGCCAAGCCCCTCCACGACCACGGCACCCGCACCGCCGTAGAGGCGCCCCAATGCCAAGTCGCAGTTCGTCTCCAGCTCCGAACACGAAATATGAAGTACTACCCGACCCGGGTCGGCATTTAGGTGCTAAGCGCCAATTTCTGGGGTGATCGGCCGCACGCTATTGAGTCGCGCAAGGTCGGAACCGGGGTCGGAATTTTCGACGTTTCGGCCGCTGAACACCGCCTATGCCCCGGATTCCCTTTCCATCGCCTGAAGAACCTCGTTGGCGGCCTTGAAGGCGTCGAGTCCGGCGGGTATGCCGCAATAGACGGTTGCATGGAGCAGGATCTCCCTGATCTCTTCCACCGTGACGCCGTTGTTCACAGCGCCGCGCACATGCAGCTTGATCTCGGCGGATCGGTTCAGCGCGGTGAGCATGGCGAGGTTGAGCATGCTCCGAGTCTTCAGGTCCAGCGTGTCGCGGCCCCAGGCGTAGCCCCAACACCACTCCGTGGTGACGCGCTGAAACGTCATCATGAAATCGTTGGCCGATTCCATCGAGCGATCCACATATTCGGCGCCGAGAACCTGCCGGCGCAGGGACAGGCCCTCCTTGAAGAGATCGTCGATGGTCTTGCTCGGAGCGGTCATTTCGGGTACTCCCTTGTTTTTTGACATACAAGATTACAATTCAAGCCCGTCGGCGCTCTCATGCTGCGATGCTCGCGCCGGCTGGTGCGAGAGGGCCGGGAAGGGAACGGACAGGTGGCGGACACGGAGAAGACGGGCGATCTGTCCATGCGCGTCGAAACGCTGCCTGGCCTTCGCCAACAGGTGGCCGAGCGCCTGCGCATGGCTATCGCGGCCGGCCGCTTTCCGGCAGGAACGAGGCTCATCGAGCGCGAGCTGTGCGAGATGATGGGCGTGTCGCGCACCTCGCTGCGCGAGGCATTGCGTGAATTGCAGACCGACGGGCTGATCACGTTGCAGCCCAACAGGGGACTGAGCGTAAGCGTCGTCAGCCGCGAAACCGCGCAATCGATCTACGAGGTACGTGCCACGCTGGAGGGTCTCGCGGCGCGGCTGTTCGCCCGCAACGCCAGCCGGGAACAGGTCCGCTCGCTGAAGGAGAGCGTCGAGCGGCTGGCGAAAGTCTACGACAACTTTTCCGCCGATGCTTTCATTGCGGCGAAGACGCATTTCTACGATGTGCTCCTGGCCGGTGGCGGCAACCAGGTCGCCGCCGACATGCTGCGCCGCATCCATACCCGCGTGTCGCAGCTGCGCGTCGTTTCGCTCTCCAGCGCCACTCGGGCGCGCGAATCGATCCGCGAATTGCGCGACTTCGTGGGCGCGCTCGAGCGCCGCGACGAAGATGAGGCGTGGCGTCTTTGCACTGCCCATGTGGAAGCGGCGGCGAAAGCGGCGCTCAGCGCGATCGGAAACGAGCGGCCCGACGGGCAATCGCCGGCCTCCTGAGCAGATGGCGCGAGAGAGCGCGCAGGCGTTCATCGCAAGCGGGTCTCGTTACCGGCTGGACACGACATGGCCTGGCCTACATTGACTTGACCGAGATGCCGCCATCCACATGCAGCACCTCGCCGGTGATGAAACGCGCGTCGCCGCCCAGCAGGAAGGCGATGGCCGCTGCAATCTCTTCTTCTTCTCCCAGGCTGCCGAGTGGTGTCTGCTGCCGCCGTTTCGCATAGCCGGCCTCGTCGACGATGGCGCGCGCACCGGGGGTGGGCACGGCGCCGGGCGCCACCGCGTTGACGCGAACTCCCCGCGGTCCAAGTTCGACGGCCATCTGGCGGGTCGCCGCAACGATCGCGCCCTTCACCGCAGTGTAAGTCGCGGCGTTTGGCATGCCGAGATCGGCGGCCGGCGAAGCCAGGTTGAAAACGGCGCAGGGCTTCTCGCCACGATGCGCAAGTAGCGCTTGCACGCCCCAGAAGGTCCCCTTGACGCCCACCGCGAGCATCCGGTCCAAAATCTCTTCCTCGATCGCATCGATCGGCCCGTACCGGATCCAGATCG
>JBQCFA010000365.1:0-4463 GCA_051959695.1 Rhizobiaceae bacterium | reverse complement strand
AGGCCGGCCGGCAAGGTCCGGCGCGAGGCTCGGGAGAACAGAAATGGTTGTAAGCGCCAACAGGCTTGAACTCTTGCAGATCGCCGATGCGGTCGCGCGCGAGAAGGTGATCGACAAGCAGATCGTGCTGGACGCGATGGCGGACGCCATCGCCAAGGCGGCGCGGTCCCGCTACGGCGCCGAGACCGACATCCATGCGGAAATCAACGGCAAGACCGGCGAGCTGCGCCTGTCCCGGTACCTTCTGGTGGTCGAGGACGACGCCATGGAGAACGACTCCCGCGAGATCACCCTCTCGGAAGCGCGCAGCCGGCACAACCCGGCCGCGCAGGTCGGCGACACCATCTCCGAGACCCTGCCGCCCTTCGACTTCGGCCGCATCGCCGCGCAGTCGGCCAAGCAGGTGATCGTCCAGAAGGTGCGCGACGCCGAGCGCGACCGCCAGTACCAGGAATACAAGGATCGCATCGGCGAGGTCGTGAACGGCGCCGTGAAGCGCGTCGAATACGGCAACGTGATCGTCGATCTCGGTCGCGGCGAGGGCATCATCCGCCGCGACGAGCTGATCCCGCGGGAAAACTTCAAGTATGGCGACCGCGTCCGCGCGTATGTCTACGACGTGCGCCGCGAGCAGCGCGGCCCCCAGATCTTCCTGTCGCGCACCCATCCGCAGTTCATGGCGAAGCTGTTCACCATGGAAGTGCCGGAGATTTATGACGGCATCATCGAGATCAAGTCGGTGGCGCGCGACCCCGGCAGCCGCGCCAAGATCGCCGTCATCTCGCGCGATTCCTCGATAGATCCGGTCGGCGCCTGTGTCGGCATGCGTGGTTCCAGGGTCCAGGCGGTTGTCGGCGAACTGCAGGGCGAGAAGATTGACATCATCCCCTGGTCGCAGGACGCCGCTTCCTTCATCGTCAACGCGCTTCAGCCGGCGGAAGTGGCCAAGGTCGTGCTCGACGAGGACGCGGAGCGTATTGAAGTCGTCGTCCCGGATGACCAATTGTCCCTTGCCATCGGCCGTCGCGGCCAGAATGTGCGTCTTGCCTCCCAGCTTACCGGCTGGGACATCGACATCCTGACCGAGGAAGAGGAGTCGCAGCGCCGCCAGAAGGAATTCGTCGAGCGCTCGAACCTTTTCATGGAAGCGCTCAACGTCGACGAGATGGTTGGCCAGGTTCTCGCCTCCGAAGGCTTCACCAGCGTCGAGGAGGTCGCCTATGTGGACCAGGACGAGATTTCCTCGATCGACGGCTTCGATGAGGACACGGCGACGGAAATCCAGACCCGAGCCCGTGAATATCTCGAGCGGATCGAGGCCGAGCACGACGCGCGCCGCAAGGAACTCGGCGTCTCGGACGAATTGCGCGAGATCCCCGGCCTGACCACGGCCATGATGGTGACGCTCGGCGAGGACGGGGTGAAGACGGTCGAGGATTTCGCCGGCTACGCCGTGGACGATCTCACCGGCTGGAAGGAACGCAAGGACGGCGAGACAAAGATGTATCCCGGCGTGCTTGCCGATTTCGGCACCACCCGCGCCGAGGCGGAACAGATGGTCCTCGCGGCCCGCGTAAAGGCAGGCTGGATCACCGAGGCCGACCTCGCGGCCGAGGAAGAAGAAGGCGAGGCCGGCGAGAACGCCGAGCTGGCCGGCGCTTGATCATGTTGGACCGGGGTTGGAGCGATCGAATAGTTGAAACCGTCGGAACCCATGAACGAGCGCACATGCATCGTGACGCGCAAGGCGGGCGAGGCCGACGGCCTCATCCGCTTCGTTCGCGGGCCTGACGGAGCGATCGTCCCAGACCTCAAGAGGACGCTGCCGGGACGCGGCTGCTGGGTGACGGCCGACCGCTCCCATGTCGACAGGGCCGTCCAGCGCAAGCTTTTCGCGCGCGCGCTGAAAGCCGAAGTGACCGTTCCGGCCGACCTCGGCGAGATGGTTGATACCCTCTACGTCCGCGCCGCCCTCGGCGCGCTCGGTCTGGCGCGCAAGGCCGGCTCGGTGGTCCTGGGCGCCGTCAAGGTAGAGGATGCCGTCCGCAACGGGGCGGCGCTTCTCGTCCTGCATGCGCGCGAGGCATCGGGCGACGGCGTGCGCAGGATCGCTTCGGCCCGCCGGGCGACGGTGCATGTCGGCGGCCCGGATATCCCGGCCTACAAACTCTTTTCCGAGGCGGAATTGGGTTTGGCATTCGGGGGCACAAATGTGATACATGCTGCCGTGCTCGCGGAGGCTGCGGGTCGGGCGGCATCGAGGCGCGTGGTGGCGCTCGACCGTTTCCGGGGCGGCACCCCGGAAGAGGATCTGGAAGTCGCGGCAGTAACGGATGCGGTCGGCGCCGCAGGAAGTGCGGCCGCAAAGGATATGGAATGAGTGATATCAAATCGAGTGACGACAAGACCCTGAGCGTCAGCACCAAGAAGACGCTGACCCTGAAGCGGCCCGGCATGGAGCAGGGCACGGTGCGGCAGAATTTCTCGCACGGCCGCACGAAGTCCGTCGTCGTCGAAACGAAGAAGCGCAAGTTCTCGATGCCGGGCGAGCGTCCCGAGCCGGCAAGCGTCGCCGCGCCCAAGCCGCGTACGCCGCAACCCGCCCCGCAGGCGGGGCCGGCGCCGGTCGTCGAACAGCAGCCGGCTCGCCACAGCCCGTCCGAACGCTCCGGCGTCGTGTTGAACGAACTGTCGCGCGACGAGATGGAAGCGCGCCGCCGCGCGCTCGAGGACTCCAAGGTCCGCGAGGTGGACGAGCGTCGCCGTGCCCAGGAGGACGCCAAGCGCCGGGCAGAGGAAGACGAGCGCCGCCGCCGGGAGCGGGACGAGTCCGCTCGCCGGCAGGCGGAGGAGGAAGCAAGGATAAAAGCCGAGGCCGAAGCGCGCCGTCGCGCCGAGGAAGAGGCTCGCCGCCGCGCTCCCGTCGATGCGGCGGGTGTCGCCGAAGAGATCGAGGAAGAGACGCGCAGCCGCGGTCCCGCCGTACGGCGCGGAGTTCCCGTGAAGCCCGAAATCGCCCGGCCGGCGCGACCGGCCAAGGGCGAGGAAGATCGTCGTCGCGGCAAGCTGACCCTCAACGCGGCTCTGTCCGACGAGGACGCGCGTGGCCGCTCGCTGTCGTCGATGCGCCGCCGCCAGGAGAAGTTCAAGCGGGCGATGCATCAGGAGCCGCGCGAGAAGATATCCCGCGAAGTGGTGCTGCCGGAAACCATCACCATCCAGGAACTGGCGAGCCGCATGGCCGAGCGGGCAGTCGACGTCGTCAAGTTCTTCATGAAGCAGGGCCAGATCATGAAGCCGGGCGACGTCATCGACGCCGACACCGCCGAACTGGTGGCCTCCGAATTCGGCCACACGGTCAAGCGCGTGATGGAATCGGATGTCGAGGAAGGCCTTTTCAACGTCGAGGACGATCCGGGACATCTGGAGCAGCGTCCGCCGGTCGTGACCATCATGGGTCACGTCGACCACGGCAAGACGTCGCTTCTCGACGCCATCCGCGACGCCAATGTCGTTTCCGGCGAGGCCGGCGGCATCACTCAGCATATCGGCGCCTACCAGATCGAGAAGGACGGCCACAAGATCACCTTCATCGACACGCCCGGCCACGCGGCCTTCACCGCGATGCGCGCCCGCGGCGCGCAAGCGACCGACATCGCGGTGCTGGTGGTGGCGGCCGACGACAGCGTGATGCCGCAGACGATCGAGTCCATCAACCACGCCAAGGCGGCGGGCGTTCCGATCATCGTCGCGATCAACAAGATCGACAGGCCGGACGCCAATCCGCAGAAGGTGCGGACGGAACTGCTGCAGCACGAGGTCTTCGTTGAATCGATGGGCGGCGAGGTGCTGGATGTCGAGGTTTCGGCGACCAAGCGCACCAATCTCGACAAGCTTCTGGAAGCGATCCTCCTGCAGGCCGAGCTGCTCGATCTGAAGGCCGACCCGGATCGCACCTCCGAAGGCGTGGTGATCGAGGCGAAGCTCGACAAGGGTCGCGGACCCGTCGCCACCATCCTGGTGCAGACCGGCACGCTCATTCCCGGCGACATCGTCGTGGCCGGAAGCGAATGGGGACGCGTGCGCGCGCTTGTCGACGACCGCGGCGAGCAGGTCAGGGAAGCGCCGCCGTCGATGCCGGTCGAGGTGCTCGGTCTTCAGGGAACACCGCAGGCCGGCGACCGCTTCGCGGTCGTCGAAAACGAGGCGCGTGCCCGTGAGGTCACCGAATACCGTCAGCGCCTCGCCCGCGAGAAGGCGGTGGCTCGGCAGTCGGGCCAGCGTGGCTCGCTCGAGCAGATGATGTCACAGCTGCAGACCTCGGGGCTCAAGGAGTTCCCCCTGGTCATCAAGGGCGACGTGCAGGGCTCGATCGAAGCGATTGCCGGCGCGCTGGAAAAGCTCGGCACCGACGAAGTCCGTGCCCGCATCGTCCATTCGGGCGCAGGCGGCATCACCGAGTC
>JBQCFA010000364.1:0-7391 GCA_051959695.1 Rhizobiaceae bacterium | reverse complement strand
GGCTCCATGGGATGGCCGTGGCCGTCATGGTCGAGCCAGTAGGGCAATTCGTCGTCATAGGTGTCGGAGACATATTCGAAGCCGCCCTCCTCAGCCGCCAGCCGCACCGTATTCACCGAGCAGCGGCCATAGTAGAAGCCGAGCGGCCGCTCGCCGGTCACTTCCGTGTGGAGCCGCACGGCCTTTGATAGATGCTCGCGCTCCACTTCCGGAGCAATGTCCTTGAACTCGACCCATTTGTAGCCATGCGAAGCGATCTCCCATCCGGCTTCCTGCATCGCCGCCATCTGGTCGGGCGAACGCGCCAGCGCCGTTGCGACGCCATAGATGGTGACCGGGACGCCAGCCTGGGTAAACATGCGATGGAGCCGCCAGAACGCGGCGCGTGCGCCGTATTCGTAGATGGATTCCATGTTCCAATGGCGCTGGCCGGGCCATTGCGCCGCGCCGACGATCTCCGAGAGGAAGGCCTCGGAGGCGGCGTCGCCATGGAGGATGGAATTCTCGCCGCCCTCCTCGTAGTTCAGCACGAACTGGACGGCCACATGCGCGCCGCCCGGCCACTTCGCGTCAGGCGGATTGGCGCCGTAGCCGCGCATGTCGCGCTGGTAGCGCGCCGGCTTGTCGCTCCTGTTGTGCTCCGCCATCTCCCTCACCTCTTCGGTTTTCACGATAATCGAAAGGCCACAGCCTTCATTCCCCTGAAAAATTTGAAAGTCTTTTTGTGGCCGCCGGCTTCGCCTGGGTCTATGCATTGGCCTATCCTGATGCACAATGAACGGCAAGAAAGCCGCGAAACGGCAATGGGAGAAGGAAGACCATGGCGAATGCCGGTCCAGGCAGGCTGACCACCCATGTGCTCGATACGGCATTGGGCAGGCCGGCCGCACGCCTGTCGATCGTGCTTTACCGCTGCGAAGGCGACCGGCGCGTCGAGATCGCAAGCGGCGTCACCAATGATGACGGCCGCTGCGACAAGCCGCTGCTCGAAGGCGAAGCGTTCCGGGCCGGCGAATACGAACTGGTCTTCGCCACGGGCGACTATCTCAGGATGACCGGGCTGGCTCTTGCCGAGCCACCCTTCCTCGACAAGATACCGATCCGCTTCGGCATGGCAGGCTCGGGCCACTACCACGTGCCGCTGCTTCTCTCGCCTTTTGGCTATTCGACCTATCGGGGAAGCTGATGACGAAAACCCGCTCCGAGATACGCTTCATCCTGAATGGACAGGACGTCCGTCTTTCCGACGTAGCGGCGGACGAGACGCTGCTCGACTATCTGCGGCTTCGCCGCTCGTTGCGGGGCACCAAGGAAGGTTGCGCGGAGGGCGATTGCGGCGCTTGCACCGTCCTGGTCGGCCGCCTTGCCCGGGACGGTCTCGTCTATGAGAGCGTCAATTCCTGCATCCGCTTCCTCGGTTCGCTCGATGGAACCCATGTCGTCACCGTCGAGCATCTGGCGCCGGTCGCCGGCAGGCTGCATCCGGTGCAGCAGGCGATGGTCGACTTCCACGGCTCGCAATGCGGCTTCTGCACGCCGGGCTTCGTCATGTCGCTCTACGCGCTTTGGATGCAGGATCCGGACCCTTCGGAACGGCGCATAGAAAAAGCACTGCAGGGCAACCTCTGCCGGTGCACCGGCTACGAGGCGATTGTCCGCGCCGCTCGCGCGATCTCCTCCCACGGCGATTCCGGCGACGATCCGCTGGCGTCCGAGCGCGCAGAAATCGCCGGTCGGCTGAACGCCATGCGCGACGGCGCGCGTGTCGAGATCGGAACGGGAACGAAACGTTTTCTCGTTCCTTCATCCGTTGACGACCTGGCCGACGTTCTCGAAGCCGAACCGAAGGCAACGATCGTTGCCGGCGCCACCGATGTCGGCCTGTGGGTGACAAAATTCATGCGCGACATCGCACCGGTGGTCTTTATTGGCCATATCGACGAACTGCGCCGCACGTCGGAGAACGACGGCGTGATCAGCATCGGGGCGGGTGTTTCCTATACCGAAGCCTTCCGGCTACTCGCGGAGCGTATTGCGCCGCTCGCGGCGTTGATCGACCGCATCGGCGGCGAGCAGGTGCGCAACATGGGCACCGTCGGCGGCAACATCGCTAACGGCTCTCCGATCGGCGACATGCCGCCCCCGTTGATTGCGCTTGGCGCGACGCTTACGCTGCGCAAGGGGAAGAACCGTCGCACCATGCCGCTGGAGGAATTCTTCATCGACTACGGCAAGCAGGACCGGCTGCCGGGCGAATTCGTCGAGGCCGTGCACGTCCCCCTGCCCGCTGCCGGCAGCCGCTTCGCGATCTACAAGGTCACCAAGCGCCGCGACGAAGACATAACCGCGACCCTTGGCGCATTCCATCTCGTTCTCGACGCCGCCGGCAAGGTCGAGACGATCCGCATCGCCTATGGCGGCATGGCCGCCACACCGAGGCGGGCACTCGCGGTGGAGGCTGCATTAGCCGGCAAAGCATGGACGCGGGAAACGGTCGATGCGGCGTTGCAGGTCTATGAGCAGGATTTCAGGCCGCTTACCGACATGCGCGCCTCCGCGGACTATCGTATGCTGGCGTCGAAGAACCTGCTGGTCCGCTTCTTCCTTGAGACTTCCGGCCGGGACGCTCCCGTGCAGGTCGGCCGTTACGAGGCAGCATGATGAACAGGCACGCAGCCGTCGACCTGAAGTCCAGCCGCATCGCCGGTGGCGTTCACACCGACCAGCGGCACGATTCCGCGCACAAGCACGTCACCGGCGCCGCGGTCTATATCGACGACATGCCGGAGCCAGCCGGAACCCTGCATGGATGCCTCGGCCTTTCGACAGCCCCCCATGCCACGATCCGGTCGATGGACCTTTCCGCCGTGCGCGCGGCGCCCGGCGTCGTCGATGTTCTGACCGCCAGGGATATCCCCGGCGTCAACGACATCTCGCCGACCGGCCGCCATGACGAGCCGGTGCTGGCCGACGGCAAGGTCCATTTCTTCGGCCAGCCGATCTTCTGCGTCATCGCCGGGACGCGGGAGGAAGCTCGCCGCGCCTGCCGGCTGGCCAAGGTCGCCTATGACGAACTGCCCTTCTTCACGGATGTGACAGGCGCCGATCCGGAGAACCCGAAGCTGGTCACCGATCCCCTCACCCTGAAGCGCGGCGATGCCGCCGCCGCAGTTGCCGGGGCGCCGCACAAGGTGAAGGGGCAGATGCGCGTCGGCGGGCAGGACCATTTCTATCTCGAGGGCCAGATCGCGCTCGCCATCCCCGGCGAGGACCGCGACGTGACCGTATACGCCTCCACACAGCACCCGAGCGAGGTACAGCACATGGTCGCGCATGCGCTCGGCGTGCCGAACCACGCGGTGACCGTCGAGATCAGGCGCATGGGCGGCGGCTTCGGCGGCAAGGAGACCCAGGGCAACCAGTTCGCGGCACTCGCCGCCATCGCCGCGAAGCGTAGCGGAAAGGCGGTGAAGATCAGGCCCGACCGCGACGACGACATGACCGCGACGGGCAAGCGCCACGACTTCCTGATCGACTACGAGGCCGGGTTCGACGACGACGGCAACATCCTGGGCGTCGACTTCCGCTACGCAGCGCGTTGCGGCTTTTCCTCGGATCTTTCCGGACCCGTAACGGATCGAGCGCTGTTCCACTGCGACAATGCGTATTTCTATCCGTCAGTGAAGGCGGTGTCCGCGCCGCTCTATACGAACACGGTGTCCAACACCGCCTTCCGCGGATTCGGCGGCCCGCAGGGCATGGTCGGCGCCGAGCGGGTCATCGACGAGGTCGCCTTCGCGCTGGGCAAGGACCCCATCGAGATCCGGCGCAAAAATTTCTACGGAACCGGCACGCGCGACGTGACGCCCTACCACCAGAAGGTGGAGGATAACATCATCGGCCGCATCGTCGATGAGCTGGAAAAGAGCTCGGACTACCATCGCCGCCGTCGGCAGATCGACGCGTTCAACGCCAACAGCGAAATCGTCAAACGCGGCATCGCGCTGACCCCGGTGAAATTCGGCATCTCCTTTACCGCGACGCATTTCAACCAGGCCGGCGCGTTGGTTCACGTCTACACGGATGGCTCGGTGCACCTGAACCATGGCGGCACCGAGATGGGCCAGGGTCTCTATATCAAGGTCGCGCAGGTGGTCGCCGAGGAGTTCCAGATCGACCTCGGCCAGGTGAAGATCACCGCAACCACCACCGGCAAGGTACCCAACACGTCGGCGACGGCCGCCTCTTCCGGCTCGGACCTGAACGGCATGGCGGCGCAGAACGCGGCGCGCCAGATCAAGGATCGCCTGATTGATTTCGCATCCGAAACACATGGCGTGCCGAAGGACCAGATAATCTTCCTGCCAAACCGGGTGCGCATCGGGAACCAGGAGATTCCCTTCGCGGAGCTGGTGAAACAGGCTTATATGGCGCGCATACAGCTCTCCGCGGCCGGGTTCTACAAGACCCCGAAAATCCATTGGGACCGCGATAAGGGCCAAGGTCACCCGTTCTACTATTTTGCCTACGGTGCGTCCTGTTCGGAGGTCTCCGTCGACACGTTGACGGGCGAGTACGTGGTCGAGCGCACCGACATCCTGCACGAAACCGGCCGCTCGTTGAACCCGGCCATCGACCTCGGCCAGATAGAGGGCGGCTTCATCCAGGGCATGGGATGGCTCACGACGGAGGAACTGTGGTGGGACGAGACGGGCCGATTGAGGACCCACGCACCCTCCACCTATAAGATCCCGTTGGCCTCCGACCGACCGAAGATATTCAACGTTAAGCTGGCCGACTGGCCCGAGAACAACGAACCGACCGTCCACCGTTCCAAGGCCGTGGGCGAACCGCCCTTCATGCTGGCAATGTCCGTCCTGCATGCGCTTTCCGACGCGGTCGCCTCGGTCGCCGGTCACAGGATCTGCCCGCGCCTCGACGCCCCCGCGACCCCGGAGCGGGTGCTGATGGCGGTCGAGCGGCTGCGCCGCCACGACGCGCGGACGTAGCGGCAAAGCGCTGACGGACGCCGTGGCCAGGTAGTTTGACGGGGACCGCGTCCATCGAAGCTGCGAGACAAATGGCCAGCACCAGACAGGGCGTAGAGGCCTTCCTCGAAAACTCCCCCGCCGCGGCTCTCGTCGAGGTCGCGGAGGCGAAAGGCTCGACTCCGCGCGAGAAGGGAGCCTGGATGCTGGTGTCGCCGGATGCGACCTTCGGCACGATCGGCGGCGGCCAGCTCGAGTTCATGGCAATCGCCAGGGCAAGAGAGGCGATGCGCCTTTCACTGTCGCCCCCGCCCCATCACACGGAGTCCGCTCCGCGGCCTCCGCTCGTCGCCTCTTCCCAAAAGAAGGAGGGTGAAGGACTCACGCTCGATATTCCGCTTGGCCCCGAGATCGGTCAGTGCTGCGGCGGTCGGGTGGAACTCAGCATCCGCCACGTCGATGCCGGCCTGCGCGACGAGTTGCTCGCAACCGCTGCCGCTGAGGATTCCGTCTTCCCTCATGTCTATCTCTTCGGCGGCGGCCATGTCGGCCATGCGTTGGCCTCCGCCCTTTCGCTATTGCCGCTGAAGGTTGCTGTCGTCGAAACACGCGCCGAAGCATTGGAAGGCATGCCGGCAACCATCGTAACCAGGCTGACGCCGGTCCCGGAGGAAACGGTGCGCGCCGCGCCGGCCGGCTCGGCCTTCGTCGTCCTGACCCACGACCATGCGCTCGACTTCCTCATCGTCGCCGAGGCTCTGAAGAGGCCGGATGCAGCCTATGTCGGGATGATCGGCTCGAAGACGAAGAAGGCGACGTTCAGGAACTGGTTCCTGAAGACGGCAGGCGGCACGGAGGCCGAATTCGCCCACCTCGTTTCGCCGATCGGTGGCGGCGCGCTCCACGACAAACGGCCGCAGGTGATCGCCGCTTTGGCGGCTGCCGAGATCCTGACGGCGCTGGCAAAGGATAAGGCTTAGCCGCTTTAATAAATCCACTCGCCATGGCCAAGCGCTTTCACCGCCTCGACGATGCGAGTGAAGCTTGTCCGCGCGCGGCCGACCGTATGGCGCGCCCTCAGATAGCCATGCACAAGGCCTTTTTCGTTGAAGTATGCACAGCGCCCGCCATCCGACGTGAGGCGCTCGCAATAGGCCTGCCCGTCCGAAGAAAGCGGGTCGCACTCAGCCGAGACGATCACGGTCGGCGGCAGGTTGGCGAAGTTCGCGTCCTTCAGCGGAGCGAAGGCGATGTCGGCTGACACGTCAGCGCCGCCGCTACGCGTCTCATCATAGAAGACCATGTCACGCACCGTCAGCATCGGCGCCTCCGCATGCATGACGTAGGAGCCCTTAGCGTGGTCGCCGCCGAGCGTCGGAGAGATCAGCACCTGCCCCGCAGGACGGCGGCGATGGCCACGGGTAGCGTGGCTGACGCCCGCCGCCAGATTGCCGCCGGCGGAATCCCCGCACAGAACGATATTGCGCGGGCTCGTGGCGATGGCCCATTCAAACGCTGCGAGCGCATCGTCAAAGGCCGCGGGATGCGGATGCTCGGGTGCCAGGCGGTAGTCCACGGCCACGACCTCAAAGCCGGTCCGCTTGCATAGCTCGGCGTAGACATCGTCATGACTTTCCAGTCCGCCGAGGGCGAAGCCGCCGCCATGGAAATAGAGCACGAGCGCCGCGCTGTCCGGCGTTTCGTTGCGATAGATGCGGACGGGGATGTCATGATCCTCCTCCGCGAGCACGGCCGTCTCGGCGTTGACACCCTTTGGATAGCCGGAGAAAAATTCTCGGCACATCCTGTCGTAGATCGCCCGACGCTCCTTGATCGTGTAGTCCGCCTTCGCCGGCGGATAGTGGCTGTTTGAGCGCTCGATGAAAGCCCAAACTTCCTTGTCGAGCAGCTTCGAATAATCGGGGGCCACTACCGTCCCTTCCACACCGGATCGCGCTTCTCGGCGAACGCCCTGAAACCTTCCTGGTTGTCCTCCGAAGCGTAGAGTTCGTCCACCGTGCGGAACTTGCGCTTGGTGATCCGGTTCATCGCGTCCTGGAAGGTCAGCGCCTCGGCCTCGCGCGCGACCTCCTTGATCGCCGCGAACACCAGCGGCGGTCCGCCGGCGAGCAGCCGCGCGATCTCCCATACGCGCGCCTCCAGCTTCTCCCTCGGCAACACCTCGTTGACCAACCCCCAGCGATGCGCCTCCGCGGCGTCCATCCAGCGGCCGGTCAGCAGGAGGTCCATGGCGACGTGGTAGGGCATCCGTTTCGGCAGCTTCACCGTCGCTGCGTCGGCCAGCGTCCCTGCGCGTATCTCCGGCAGCGCGAAGCTCGAGTGATCCGCTGCGTAGATCAGGTCGCAGGAGAGCGCCAGTTCGAAGCCGCCGCCGACCGCCAT
>JBQCFA010000363.1:0-2213 GCA_051959695.1 Rhizobiaceae bacterium | reverse complement strand
GCCGCGGTCGCGCTCCGACACGCTTTCCCCCGGCAAACGCGTAACTGCCGGGTCCACGAAACCCCCCCGCCACGCGACGGCGCGGGGGTGGTGGGCCGCGGCGCCGGGTCGGCAGGCCCAGTTTACTGGTTTTCCTTCGTCTGGCCCATGCTTTCCTGGGCCGAGAAGTTGATGTTGCAGCTCGGGAACGAGTTGCCGACGAAGAAATTGTCGGACTGCTTGGGGAAGTAATCCTGCCCGGCCTTCATGTCCGGATAGGAGGCGACGGCCAGCGGCAGCTTGATTTCCTGCGGGATGACCTTACCCTCCAGCGCCGCGATGGCCGTCTTGATGGCGACCGCGACCTGGGCGGGACCGGAGCCAGCGGAAGTGCATTTCAGGCCCTGCTCCGCATACTGGGCGCAGAACTTGCGGAAGCCGTTCTCCGTCTCGCCGCCGAACGGCACCATCGGATGCTTGGCGTCCATCATCGCCTGGACGATGCCGGTGTCGCCGCCCTGGCCGGTGATGCCGTCGAACGGACCGTTGGTGGCGATGGCGTCGGCCGTCACCTTCTGGGCCACGCCGTCGTCCCATTTGCCCATAACCTCTGTCACCTTCCACTTCTTGCCGGAAGCGTCGAGGATCTTGTGGATGCCGGCATGGCGGTCCGTATCGACCGAAGTGCCGGCGACGCCGCGCACTTCGAGGACCTTGCCGCCGTTCGGCACCTTGTCGACCAGCCATTTGCCCCACAGCTCGCCGAGGCCTTCCTGGTCGACGTTGACGTTTACGGCGTCCTTCGTGTCGAGGATGTTGTCGAAGGCCACGAGCACGACGCCGGCTTCCTTGGCGCGCTTGATGACGCGGCCGAAGGCCGTCGGGTTCTGGGCGTCGGTGACGATGGCGTCATAACCCGAATCGATGAAATTGTTGATCGCCGATATCTGCGCCGGGACGTCCTCGCCGGTGGAGACGACCTTGAACTCCTTCAGCTTGGCCTTGACGTCCGGCTGCGCCGCATAGGCTTTCGCGGTCTGGATCATCTGGATGCGCCAGGTGTTGGCGATATAGCCGTTGGCGAGCGCGATGCGGTACGGACCTTTCTTGGCCGGGTACTGGAAGAATTTGGTGTCGCTCGACCAGGGCGCGAAGCAACCCGCTTCGGCGGCCGGACCGGATACGATCTTGGGCTCGGCGAACGCCGTCGAGCTCAGCATCGACAGCGCGGTGGCGGCCACGAGGCCGCCCAGCATTTTCTTCATGACGTATTTCCTCCCAACTCGATTTCTGGACGCTGCGGTTCTCAGGCGGGCGACGACCCGAATGGCCCTTGCTCGGCCTTTCGTGCCGGCTTGCGGATAGACGCTGGATTGGTCCGGTTCATCCGATCACGGCCCGGATCGCGATCTCCTCCCGACGTGACGCAACGGAACGGTAGCGCTACCAAAGTTTGTTGTAAAGCCAGCCTCGCTGCGTCCTGGGAAGCGGGCGGAGAAGCCATCAGCGCCGAGTGCTATCCCGGACGATCAGCTCGAAGCCGAGATCGACGACCTGTTCGGCGGGCTTTTGTCCGCCAATGGCGGCCAGCGCCATGGCGATGGCGCGCCGGCCGATCTCGTAGCGGTGCGTGCGCAGGCTGGTGACCGACGGACAGGCGACCTGCATCATCTCGAGATCGTTGAAGCCGGCGATGCCGACATCCGAAGGCACGGCCCGGCCCTGCCGCTGACATTCGAAAAGCGCGCCGAGCGCCATGTCGTCATTGTTGCAGAAGGCGGCGTCGAGCCCCGGCGCGCGCGCCAGCGCCTCGCGGAACAGTTCGCTGCCTATCGAGACGCTCGACGGCCTGACGGTGGTCGTCACGAGGCGCTCGTCGAACAGCCCCGCCTCGTCCATGGCCGCGCGGTAGCCGGCCAGCCGGCGCCGCGATCTCGGATCCATCCGCGCGCCGATGAAGGCAACCCGGCGATAGCCCGTCTCGATGAGGTGCCGGGTCGCCGCCTTGCCGCCTTCGAAGTGCGAAAAGCCGATCATCATGTCGATGGGATCGGGCCCGATCTCCATGATCTGGACGACCGGGCAGTTCGCTCGTTCCAGGAGCGCGCGCGCCGCCGGGCTCTGGTCGATGCCGGAGACGATCAGGGCCGACGGCCGCTGGCTGAGGAATGTCTGGAGCAACTCCTCCTCCGCGCCTTCCGAATAGTGCGTATTGCCGATCTGCACCTGCAGAT
>JBQCFA010000362.1:0-8656 GCA_051959695.1 Rhizobiaceae bacterium | reverse complement strand
CCAGGACGCCACCCGAGCCGACTGTCATCACCGGCCCGAAAAGCGGATCGCGCGTTACCCCCACGATCAGTTCGGCGACCACGCCGGTCACCATCTTCTCGACGTAGAGTGCCGAACCGAGCGATTGGAGATTGGCCGCGGCCGCCCGCACGGTTTGGGCGTCCGAGAGATTGAGGTGTACCGCCCCGAGTTCCGACTTGTGCGCCACACCCAGTGCCTTCAGCGCCACAGGGAAACCCAATGCCTCGGCGGCTGCGGCGGCTCCGTCCGCCGTCGCGGCCTTCCCCTCCGGAACCGGCAGACCGTATTCCGCCAGCAAGGATTTGGCCTCGGCTTCGGTCAACGTCTTTCCCTCCCCGTTGAGGGGAGGGTGAACAACCGCCGGAGGCGATTGGACGGGTGGGATTGCATCGGTAACGCTCGATATCGAGCCCCCGCCGCGCGGAGCCTGTCCTCGGACCGGCGAAAGGCCGGATCCGGGGGCCCGGCGCCCTCCCCTCAAGGGGGCGGGAAAATCGCGCCCCCACTTTTCCCCCACAAACGCTCCCGCCTCCACCGCATCCATCGCCTCGGCGATGCCCATGAAGGGCACGATGCCGCGCCCGACGAGATCGACGGCATATTCCTCGGCAAGGTTCTCGCCCATCGACGCCACGATCGCGCCTCTGGCGTGGTTGGATTTCAGTGCGGCTTCGAAGGCGCGCACCGTCGGCCACCAGTCCGCATCCGAGCAGCGGTCGGCGCGCGGGAAATCCAACACCAGCATGTTGAGATCGAACCCGCTCGAAACGAAAGCCGAGAAGGTTGCCGTCAGCGCCGGCTCGTTGTTCCAGATGAACGTATTGTAGTCGAGCGGGTTGGCGACCGCGACCAGCGGCCCGAGCGTGTCCTTCACCTGCGCCCGATGCTCAGGCGTCAGCGCGGGGAACCGGAGTTTCCGCCCTTCCGCGCTGTCGGCCATGACCGATGCCTCGCCGCCGGAGCAACTCATCGAGGAAAGGTTGTAGCCGGCTAATGATCCATGGACATGAAGGAGCTTCAGCGTTTCGAGAAACGACGGAATGGTATCGACGCGCGCGATACCGAGCCGCTTGAGGAAGGCGTCGGAGGCTGCGTCGGACCCAGCGAGCGAAGCCGTGTGCGAGATCGTCGCCGCCCGTGCCTGTTCGGAGCGACCGGCCTTCATCGCCACGATGGGTTTCCTAAGTTCGCGAGCGCGTGCTGCCAGAAGTTCGAAGCCGGTCACCGAATCGAAGCCCTCGATATGCAGCCCGAGTGCAGACACCCTGGTATCCTCGATCAGGCCCAGCGCCATTTCCGACAGGCCTGTCTGCGCCTGGTTGCCCGCGGTCATCAGATAGGCGACGGGCAGGCCTCGCTTCTGCATGGTGAGATTGCAGGCGATGTTGGACGATTGCGTGATGATCGCGACGCCGCGCTCGCCTGCCGCAAGCCGCCGTCCGCCATGCTGGTCCGGCCAAAGCAGCGCCCCGTCGGCGTAGTTGATCAGCCCGTAGCAATTCGGTCCGATGATGGGCATCCGGCCGGCCGCTTCGACCAACGCGGCCTGCAGCGATCCGCCCTCGGCGTCGTCGCCCATCGTTTCCAGGAAGCCGGCCGCGAAACATACCGCTCCACCAGCGTTTCGCTCTCGTAACGACCGGCAGATTTCAATGGTCAGGCGGCGATTGACGCCAATGAACGCGGCGTCCGGTGCGAGTGGAAGATCCTCGACCGAGCGATAGGCCCTGACCCCGGCAACGCTGTCCTTCGTCGGATGCACCGGCCACAGATCGCCGGCATATCCCATTTTCACGCACTGCTCGACGACGCTCGTCGCGAATGCGCCACCGCCGACCACGGCGATCGATTTCGGCCGCAGAAGGCGGTCGAGTCCGGTCGTCATCAGGCGCGCTCTCATCCTCCGACCGCTCTCAGGAGAGCTCGGGAGATGATATGCCGCTGGATTTCGCTGGTCCCCTCCCAGATGCGCTCGACACGGGCATCGCGCCAGATGCGCTCGAGCGGAAGATCGTCCATCAGCCCCATGCCGCCATGGATTTGTATGGCTTCGTCGGCGACGAATGCGAGCATCTCGGTGGCTTTCAGCTTGGCCATGGCCATGGCCTCGTCGGTGACCGTACCGGCATCATACTTCCAGCCGGCCTCCAGAACCATCAGTTCGGCGGCTTTGAGTTCGGTCGCCATATCGGCAAGCTTGAAGGAAACGCCTTGGAACTTGCCGATCGCCTGTCCGAATTGCTGCCGCTCGGCGGCGTAGCCGATCGCATGGCCAAGCGCCCGCTCGGCCCGGCCCAGGCAGGTGGCCGCCACCTGCAGCCGCGTCGCGCCAAGCCACGAATTGGCGACCTCGAAGCCGCGATGTACTTCGCCGAGCACCTGGCTTGCCGGCAGGCGGCAATCGTCGAATTCTAGGATCGAATTGGTGTAGCCGCGATGGGAGACGTTGCGATAGCCGTCACGCACCGTGAAACCCGGAGTACCCTTGTCGACAAAAAAAGCCGTGATCTTCTTGCGCTTGCCTCGCACGCTTTCCTCTTCGCCGGACGCCATGAAGACGATGGCGAAGTCGGCGATGTCGGCATGGCTGATGAAATGCTTGGTGCCGTTCAGCACCCAGTCGGAGCCGTCCTGCACGGCGGTCGCCTTCATGCCCCGTAGATCCGAGCCGGCGCCAGGCTCGGTCATGGCGAGGCAGTCCCATTTTTCGCCGCGGATGCAGGGATAGAGATATCTTTCCTTCTGCTCCTCCGTGCCGGCGAGCAGGATGTTGGATGGCCGCGCCACACAGGTCCAGTGCAGCGCGTAGTTGGCTCGGCCGAGTTCCTTCTCGTAGAGCAGCCAGGTCGGCGTATCGAGCCCCGCCCCGCCGACATCCGCCGGCATGTTGGCGGCGTATAGCCCGGCGCTAATAGCCTTGGCCTGCAATTCCCGGATCAGGTCGGGCCTGAGATGGCCGGTGCGCTCGACCTCCGCCTCGTGAGGATAGAGCTCGTTCTCGACGAAGGCGCGCGTCATGTCGACGATGAGCTGCTGCTCTTCGGAGAGGCCGAAATTCATGGGCGCGCCATCTCGGGCAATGGATCGTGCGTCCTTCCAGGCTCCCAAGGTTCCACAGCTCTAGTCCTTTTTTCTCTTCTTCGGCTTCCCCGCCTTTGCCTTCGCCGCGGCCTTCGAAACGGGTTTCGCCGCCACCTTGCCGAGCCTCTTCACATAATCCCTGTGCAGTTCGCCCGCGCCCCAGCCTTTGCCGCCATTGCCTTTCGCCAGGGCTTCCATGATGCCGATGAGGTTGTCGTCGCGGATACGCTCCAGTTCTCGGATCGACCATTTGCCCGACTGTTCGTCCGATTGGGTAGCAATCAGGTCGACCAATTCGTCGTTGAATTCCGGCACGTCCATCAGCTTCGTCCACGGCCACGCCAGCGCCGGGCCGAACTGCGCCATGAAGTGGCGCATACCGGCTTCGCCACCGGCGATCCGGTAGGTCTGGAACATGCCCATCTGTGCCCAACGCAGGCCGAAACCATAACGCATGATGTCGTCGAGTTCCTCGACCGTACAGATACCATCTTTCACCAGCCACAGCGCCTCGCGCCACGCCGCCTCGAGCAGCCGGTTGCCGACGAAGGCGTCGATCTCCTTCATGACGACAACCGGCTTCATGCCGATCGAGGCATACGCTTCCCGGGCGCGTTCCACGAACTTCCTGCCGGTCTTCTCGCCGGGCACGATCTCGTTGATGGGCAAAAGATAGACCGGATTGAACGGATGAGCGACGAGGAAGCGCTCCGGATGCTTCATGCCCACCGCCATTTCGGTCGCCTTGAAGCCGGAGGTCGAGGAGCCGATCAGCGCATCCGACGGCGCGGCGGCCTCGATCTCGGCAAGCGTCTTCAGCTTCACGTCGAGCCTTTCCGGCACGCTTTCCTGGATCAGGTCAGCATCCTTGACCGCGTCCGCGATCGACGCAGCGAAGGTCACCTTTCCTTCCTTCGGCAATCCCTTGCCGGCCATGCGCCTGTAAGCCCGTCGCGCGTTCTTCATCACCTCTTCGACCTTGCGTTTGGCTTCGGGGTGAGGATCGAAAATCGCGACATCGATACCGTTCAGCGCCAGCCGCGCGATCCATCCGCCGCCGATGACGCCGCCGCCGATACAGGCTGCCCTGGTGATGGTCATGCCGTGCTCCTACGCCGCCTTTGCCGCGACCGGCGCACGCTTCGTCAGCCCCAGCTTCTTGCGAACCTCTGCCGCTCCGATCACCCGCGCACCGAGATTCTCGATGATGGTGACGGCGCGTTCGACCAGTTGCGCATTCGTGGCCAGTTCACCCTTGCCGAGCCACAGATTGTCTTCCAGCCCGACCCGCACATTGCCGCCCGCCAGCACGGATGCCGCGACATAGGCCATCTGGTTGCGGCCGAGCGAGAAGGCCGAGAAGGTCCATTCCTTCGGCACGTTGTTGACCATGGCCATGAAGGTGTTCAGATCGTCGGGCGCACCCCAGGGCACGCCCATGCAAAGCTGCACTAGCGCGTCCGGCTTCAGCACCTTCTCCTCGACAAGCTGCCTTGCGAACCACAGATGTCCGGTATCGAAAGCCTCGATCTCCGGCTTGACGCCCAGCTTGGTCATCATGCCGCCCATCGCCCGCAGCATGCCGGGCGTATTCGTCATCACATAGTCGGCCTCGGCGAAATTCATCGTGCCGCAATCGAGCGTACAAATCTCCGGCAGGCACTGGCGCACATGCTCCACCCGCTCCGACGCACCGGCCATGTCGGTTCCGGCCTGGCTGAGTGGCAGCGGGCTTTCCGTCGAGCCGAACACCATGTCCCCCCCCATGCCGGCCGTGAGGTTCAGCACGACGTCGACTTCGGCATTGCGGATCCGGTCGGTCACTTCGCGGTAGAGGGAGATATCCCGCCGCGGCTTGCCGGTCTCCGGATCGCGTACATGGCAATGCACGATCGCAGCGCCGGCCTTTGCGGCGGCGATCGCGGAGTCCGCGATCTGTTTGGGCGAGCGCGGCACGTGTGGGCTGCGGTCCTGCGTACCTCCCGATCCGGTGACGGCACAAGTGATGAATACGTCACGGTTCATGGCGAGTGGCATGACTTCCTCCTGCGGACACGGTTTCGATCATCGCGTTCCTTGCGCGGCGGTGATTTGCGCTTTACGAATGCCACTTGATGAAAAGCGAAGCCTCAATCTTCTCGGCCGAGCGCGACACGCTGCGCCTTGCATTCCTCGTTCTTTCCGGCGCGTCCATCATGTGCGTCGCTTCGGCGATCGATCCCCTGCGCGCGGCCAATCGTATCAGCGGCGAGGCCCGATTTGAATGGAGCCTCGTTTCCGCAGATGGTAAGCCACCACTTACGAGCTGCGGATTGCCGATCGCCGTTGCAGGTCGGCTCGATCCGTCACGCAGGACGGACGTCATAGCCGTCATCGCCGGCTTCGGAAACCGCGAGCAGGCAACTCCTCCCCTCCTGTCGGCGATCAGAAGGGCGGCAAGGTCTGCGCGTGCCTATGGCGGCATAGAGGCGGGCGCCTGGCTGATCGCTCGCGCGGGCCTGCTCGAGGGGCGCGCCGCGACCACCCATTGGGAGGACATGGAGGATTTCGCCTCCGCCTTTCCCGGCAGCGATATTCGTCCGGACCGCTATGTCATCGATGGCCCGGCTTTCACCACCGGCGGCGCCTCGCCGACTTTCGACCTTATGCTTCACCTTGTCCGCAGCCGCCTAGGCATGGCGGTGGCGCTCGATGTGGCAAGCGTCTTCATCTACGATCAGGCGCATGCCTCCTCGGACGCACAGCCGCTGGTCTCGCTCGGTCGGTTGGACGGCTACGACTCGCGCCTCGCCCAGGCCATCCGTCTCATGGAGGCGCATGTAGACCGTCCGCTGACGATCGCGGCGATCGCGAAGCGAAACGGCGTCACGGCACGCTCGCTGGAAACGATCTTCCGCAGGTCGATCGGCGAAACTCCGGGCGCCTACTATCTGAGGCTTCGGCTGGGCGCCGCCCGCCGACTGGTGCTCGATACCGCGATACCGATGGCCGACATCGCCGCCCGCACCGGCTTCTCGTCGGCAGCCGCCTTCAGCCGGGCATTCTCACGATCGTTCGGCGAGGCGCCGAGCCGGATGCGGCGAGGATAATATAGGCGACGTTGCAGCCAACTCTCCGAAATGGTATATATCATGGTATAGATCATAGCAGAAGGCAGACATGAACGAGAAGCCTCGCATCATGAAAACCACCGCTATAGGCAAGCTTTTCAAGAACGGGCGCAGCCAGGCGGTACGGATTCCTGCTGAATTCAGATTCGAAGGAACGGAGGTCGAGTTCCGGCCCGGGCCAAATCCGGGCGAGGTGATCCTTGCGCCGGTGTATCGGCGCACCGGCAGCCTCAGCAAATTCTTTGAGGCGAGGGCCAAACTGCGGCCCGAGGACATTCCGGAAGGGTTTCCGTGGCGCGACAGGCGGCCCCATGATCGCGATCCTTTTGCATGAGTTCGCGCTTCCTCCTCGATACGAACACCATCAGCATTCTCGCACTCGACCGATCGAAGGAAGCAGACAGACGTTTCGTCGACACGCCACTTGAGCGCATCTGCACGTCGGCGATAGTCTACGGTGAAATCCTGTTCGGTCTGGAGCGTCGGCCGGAGAAGACGAGGTTACGAGAGACTGTCCTGCCCCTGCTGGCCGAGATCCGAATTCTGGATTGGACATCGACGACAAGCGTCGTTTATGCGGCCGCTCGCACACAAATGGAGCAGTCGGGCAAATCGCTCGCGCCACTCGATATGCTCATCGCCGCACACGCGTTCGAAGCCGGCGCGACGCTGGTCACCAACGATCGCGCGTTCCGCTTCGTGCCGGGACTGGAAATCGAGGATTGGACCGCCGACGAGCGGTAGTGCTGTCTGCATCCCGCGCCTGTTCCGGCGCTACACCCTCTCCAGCGCCACAGCGATGCCTTGCCCGACGCCGATGCACATCGTCGCCAATGCAAGGGTGCCCCCACGCTCTTTCAGTTCCAGTGCCACCGTACCCGCTATACGCGCGCCGGACATTCCGAGCGGGTGGCCGAGCGCGATGGCGCCGCCGTTCGGATTGACGAATTCAGCGTCTTCCGGGATGCCGAGGTCGCGCAGCACGGCAATGCCCTGCGACGCGAAAGCCTCATTGAGCTCGATCACGTCGAAATCGGAAGGCTTCACGCCAAGCCGGGCGCACAGCTTCTTCGTCGCCGGCGCCGGGCCAAAGCCCATGATGCGCGGCTCGACGCCCGCCGTCGCCCCGCCCAGAATCCGGGCGATCGGCGTCAGGCCGTATTTCCGGATGGCGGCTTCCGACGCTACGATCAGCGCCGCCGCGCCGTCATTGACGCCGGACGCATTGCCGGCGGTCACCGTGCCGCCCTCGCGAAATGGCGTCGGCAGCTTGGCGAGCGCTTCCATCGTCGTGCCGGCGCGCGGATGCTCGTCCTTGTCGACAACGACCGGGTCGCCCTTCCGCTGCGGGATCGTCACCTGGACGATCTCCTTCGCCAGCCTTCCATTTGCTTGAGCGGCGACCGCCTTTTCCTGGCTAAGGACGGCAAACGCGTCCTGGTCCTTGCGGCTGATCTGGAATTGTTCGGCGACGTTCTCGCCGGTCTCCGGCATCGAATCGATGCCGTATTGCTTCTTCATCAGCGGATTGACGAAGCGCCAGCCTATGGTTGTGTCGTAGATTTCCGCCTTGCGCGAAAAGGCCGTATCGGCCTTCGGCATGACGAAAGGCGCGCGCGACATGGACTCGACGCCCCCCGAGACGATGATCTCCGCCTCGCCGGCCTTGATGGCGCGCGCCGCCGCGATGGTCGCATCCATGCCCGAGCCGCATAGGCGGTTGACGGTCGCTCCCGGTATTTCCTTCGGCATGCCGGCCAGAAGCAGCGCCATGCGCGCGACGTTGCGATTGTCTTCGCCTGCCTGGTTGGCGCAGCCATAGAGCAGGTCGTCCACCGCCTCCCAGTCTACCCCCCGGTTGCGCTCCATGAGCGCCCTGAGCGGCACGGCGCCGAGATCGTCGGCACGGACGGACGACAGCGACCCGCCGAAACGGCCGATCGGCGTGCGGATATAATCGCAAATGAAAGCTTCGGCCATGTCAAACCTCCGGTACGATCAGGTCCCCGACGACGCCGTCAACGGCCAGCGTCGCCCCGGTCAGGCGCTGCAATTCATCGACACTCATGCCCGGCAGTTTCTCGCGCAGGACGAACCGCGCGTCCACCACGTCGACAACCGCCAGGCTGGTATAGACCCGGGTCACGCAACCAACGCCCGTCAGCGGCAGGCTGCATTTCTTCACCAGCTTGGGCCTGCCGTCCTTAGTCACGTGGTCGGTGATGACCGCGACCCGCTTGGCGCCATGAACAAGGTCCATCGCACCGCCGACAGCGGGCACCGAACCGGGACCGGTGCTCCAGTTGGCGAGATCGCCATTCTCCGCCACTTCGAACGCGCCGAGGATAGCGACATCCAGATGCCCGCCGCGCACCATCGCGAAGGAATCCGCGTGGTGGAAGAATGCGGCGCCTGGATTAAGCGTGACGGCCTTCTTGCCGGCA
>JBQCFA010000361.1:0-17302 GCA_051959695.1 Rhizobiaceae bacterium | reverse complement strand
CGGATCCCTATGCCCGAGGCTCCTATTCCTATGCGCTTCCCGGCAAGGCCGATTGCCGCGCGGCCCTGGCCGCGCCCGTGGACGACCGGCTCTTCTTCGCCGGCGAGGCATGTTCGAGGAACGACTATTCGACCGCGCACGGCGCCTATCTGACGGGTGTGGCTGCGGCGGAGCGGATCATAGCATTGCGCCGGCCTGGGTGGATGTGATTCCCGCCTCGCCGCCCGGCCGGTTCAAAGCGTTCGATTTCTCTTCCCCCACCGGGCAACATTGCCTCGCCAAATCCATTGACAGTTCGATCGTCTGACCGAGCGTATAGTTCTCGGAAGGCGATGCCGCGGCGAAGCGGGCAGGGAGGTTTTCATGGCGGAAAGACCGGAATCGAAGCAGATCGCGCTGATGAAGCAGATCGTGGCGCTGGCCGAAAAGCAGACCGCTTATTCCGCCCAACGCTCGGAGGCGTCCGAGGCGCGATCCTATCAAAACGCGGAGCGCACCTTGTCGGTCTGGGTCCGCACCGCTCTGGCCTTGATGATCTGCGGCCTCGCCATCGATCGTTTCGGCTTGATGCTCGGCAGTGCGCCGGCCGCAAATGGGGAACTCGACAGGCTCTCGGAGTGGACGAGCCTCGCGCTGGTGCTGCTCGGCGTCTTCATGGTTGTGACAACCGCACTGCGCTTTCTGGCCTATGCGCAGGCGTGGCGGCGGCAGCATCAGCCGCCGGCCCATCACGGCCCCTATCTGGCGGCGTTCTTTGCGCTCATGGTGGCGCTGTTCGGCGTCGTGCTGCTGGCGATCATGACGGCGGCCATTACGTGACGCAGAAATTCCTTGCGGCGCTGTCGGACCGCGACACGCGAAGGAGATATCAGGTCGTCAGCGGCTGGAAGCTGCCGGCTGGCGCTGCATCGAGTTCCGCCCAGTCGATCTCCTCCTCCACTCGGTGATAGGCTTCGTCGCCGATCTCGCCACGTACACGCAGTTCTTCCAGCGCCCGTCTCTGGTAGCGCACCGCCCGCAGCCGCAGCCGGTCGTGATCCGTGGCCGCTTGCGGCGCCTCCGCGTTCCCCGAGATAGCAAGCGCCGCTTCAAATTCCTCGCGCACGGCGATGGCGACGCCCGACACCTGGCCGTCGAGGCTGGCTAGGGCTGCCTGCATGACCATCGCTCGGGCATGCGATACCTCGCCGTCCACCGAGCGATCGGATTCGAAGTCGAGCAGTCGCAGGAGCGGTCCGAGCGTGACGCCCTGGAGGACGAGCGTGCCGAAGACGACGCAAAAAGCCGTCAGCACGATCTGGTCCCGGCCGGGAAAATCGATCGGAAGGGCGAAGGCGGCGGCGAGCGTGACGAGGCCGCGCATGCCGCACCAGCCGACAAGGATATCGCCTCGCAGGGTGCCGGCGCCTGGGACGACGATCCTGCCTGCCGCGCCGCACAGAAGCACGAAGGCCAGCCTGATCAGGATGACGGTCGCCAGAACCGCCGCCGCCAGCGCAAACGCACCGTGAAGGTCCTCGCCGGAGAGCCGGAGAAGGATCGGCCGCGCCTGCAGGCCCATCAGGACGAAAGCCAGAACGTTGAGCACGAACACCGCCGTTTCCCATACCGAATAGGAACTCACCCGCAGCCGGGCCGGCATGACGCTGGGCGCCAGCCGCGCGATGGTGATCGCATAGACGACCATGGTGACGATGGCCGACAGTCCGACCCGGTCTGCGATGATCCAGACGCCGAAGGTGGTGACGAACTGGAGGATCGCCGCGCTCGCGGCGTCTTCGACCCGCCGCACGACGAGGAAGACGAGCCGGGCCAGCACGACTCCGGCCACCAGGCTGCCGATGAGCGACAGTCCCACCATCGGGGCCGCATCGCGGAAGAGCAAAGGTCCGGCGGCGGCCACGACGGCCATCCTGTAGACCAGAAGCGCGGTCGCGTCGTTAAGCAGGCTTTCCCCCGGGAGGATGGCGAGGATGCGCCTCGGCGGCCGGAACTGGCCGAGCACGGCCGCTGCCGCCGCGGCGTCGGGCGGCGCGACGATGGCGCCGAGCGCGACGGCCGCCGCGATCGGCAGGCCGGCGACATGCCGCCCGACAATCGCGACCGCAGCCGTCGTCAGGAGGACGGCGAACAGTGCAAGCAGCGCGATCGGCACGGCATGGCGGCGCAGGTCACGTGGCGAGGTGTCGAACGCCGCGTCGAGAAGGACAGGGGCCACGAAAAGCGCCAGCGCCAGGTCCGGCTCGATGTTGATCGGCGGCGCGAAGGGCAGGAAGGCAAGTATGGCGCCGGCGACGGCGAGCAGCGCCGGATAGGGGATCTCGAACCGTCGCGCCAATCCGGCGAGAAGCACGGATCCGAGCAGGAGCAGGAGGGTCGATTCAAACAGAGCCATCGCGACATCCATCGGTCGGTTCGCGGCGCCCACCCGCCGTTCCCGCCTTTTTCCATAATGGAAGTTCCTCGCCGAGGCTTCCCCGAAAATGAAACTGCATTGACAGCGACCATCGCCTGTCGTCTAATGATGTAAACGGTTACAAAGCTTGCAACGGGCGAGGTTTCCGGAGCACGCGACAGGCTTTCCGCGGGAGGAGCGATTGCGGTTCGGGCTTATCGGCTACGGCTTATGGGGCAAGCATCACGCAGAGGCGATCGCCAAGGCGCCGGGGGCGGAACTGGCGGCTGTCGCCTGCCACAGCGAGGCGACCGCCGCGGCCGCGCGCGAGCGATTCCCGAACATCCCCGTCCATGTCGGCTACGATGCGCTGCTGGCGGACAAATCGATCGAGGCGGTCGACATCGTCGTCCCGAACCACCTGCACGAGGAGGTCGGCGTCGCCGCGCTGAGGGCCGGCAAGCACGTCTTGCTGGAAAAGCCGATGGGCGTCAGCGTCGAGGCATGCGACCGGCTGCTCGAGGCCGCCGAGGCTTCGGGCAAGGTTCTCACCATCGGCCACGAGTTCCGCCTCTCCACGCAATGGGGCAAGCTGAAGGAACTGGTGGCGGAGGGCGCTATCGGCAGGCCTCTCTACGCCAATGTCAGCCTTTTCCGGTTTCCTTACAGGCAGGGGTCCGGCGGCTGGCGCTACGATCGTGGCAAGGTCGGGTCGTGGATCCTCGAGGAGCCGGTGCATTTCTTCGATTCAGTCATGTGGTATTTCGACGAGCTTGGCGACCCCGACCGTATCGTCGCCTTCGGTAACGGTCGTCCCGTGCAGGGAACGAAGGGCAACGAATCCGCCATGGCGCACAATTTCTCGACCGTCATGCACTGGCCGGGCGGCGCTTACGCGGTGATCACCCAAAGCCTCGCCGGCTTCGAGCATCACCATGTGATGGAGATCGTCGGCTCCGACGGCTCGATCCGCACCTGGTGGTCGGGCGCCGAGGACCGCACGCGCGAGCCGTCCTTCGAGATCAAGGTGCAGCGCGCCGGCGCGGCGAAGGCGGAGACGCTGAAGGTGCCGGCCTCGGGTGAATTGTTCGAACTCGACCGCGAGCTTTGCCTCGTCGTCGATGCGTTCCGCGAAGGCCGGCCGATCGTTTCGGGGCAGGAGGCGCGCAAGCGTATCCTCCTCTGCCTCGCCGCCGAGCGGGCACTCGCCCAGGGCAAGGAAATACAGCTCGACTTTTCGCGGAGCATGGAACCGCGAAGGCTGAAGGCGTGAACGAAGGCGGAGCCGTCCGTCGGGAAAAAAGGGAGGAAGAAAAGTGAAGAAAATAGCAATGCTTCTGGCCGCTGGGGCCATGGCGCTGACCGCGGGTCTTGTCAGCGGCAACGCCAATGCCGCCGACAAGAAGATCACCGTCGTGACCTGGAACATTCCTTACTACAAGGACGGGTTCCAGAAATGGGTCGATGCCTTCAAGAAGATCCATCCGGATTTCGATGTCGAGCGCATCGACATGAAGGGCACCGAACTGCCTGCCTGGTACCAGACCCAGGTGGTTGCCGGCACGCCCCCGGACATCCTCGACCTGCAGGGCGGCATCTGGCTCGAATACGCGTCCCAGGGCGGTCTCACCGACCTGACGCCCTACCTGAAGCGGGACAAGGAATATACCGACCGGCTCTATCCGGAGGTGCTGAAGAACTGGGTGTACGAGGGCAAGAACTACGGCGCACCGCTCTACATCTCAAAGTCGCTGCTCTTCCTCAACCGCAAGATGATGAAGGAAGCGGGCATCGAGAAGGATCCGACCTCCTTCGACGAGATGATGGCCGACGCCGAGAAGATGACCGGAAACGGCAAGTCCGGCTTCATGACACTCAACTTCGACTGGCTCTACTGGCCGCTGTTCAAGATGAACGGCATCGACTTCGCCACGCCCGACCTGAAGAAGGCGGCCTTCAATACGCCGAAGGCCGTGGCATTGGTGAAGCGGCTCGCGGAGCTGACGAAGAAGGGCGTCATCGACAAGATCAGCTGGACCGGCCGCTGGGTCGAGCCGAACGGCGCCTTCGCCGCGGGCACGGTCGGCATGTTGCATGCCCATGCGCCGGCCTATCTGTGGTTCAAGTCCAAGGCCGACTGGGTCAATCCCGATACTGTCGGCGCCATCAACCTGCCGGGCGACTGGTCGACGCCGAATTCGCATGCTCTGGTGATCTCGGCCGGCTCCAAGCATCCGGATGAAGCCTGGGATTTCGTCAAGATCGCGACCAGCGGCGATGGCGCCGTCACCTTCGGCGAACAGACCAACAGCCTGATGGGCGACAAGATCTCCGACGAGGAGCTGATGAAGTATTTCGAGAAGAACATTCCCGCGGTCGTGCCCGCGCTGAAGACCCAGCTCGAACATTTCGACAAGCTCACCGGCAACTGGCCTTTCGCCAAGGACGCGGAGATCAAGGACGCCTTCTATCCCGAGCTGCAGGCCGCGCTGCTTGGCCAGAAGAGTGCCGAGGACGCGCTCAACGCCGCCGAACAGAAGGTCAACCGCATCCTTCAGTCGCAATAAAGGAAGACGATGGCGACTGGGACAGCATCCGCGCCGGCGCTCCGCGAGCGCCGGCGTTCACCGTCCGCGAAGACGTCGTTCCTGGCGCGGCGGCGCACGCGCGACCTTGCGCTGATCTGGCTGTTCCTGCTGCCCTCGCTGGTGATCTTCGCGCTCTACCGCATCATTCCGCTCGGTTGGAACGTCCTGCTTTCGCTGGAGTTCTGGTCGCCCTACAAGCCGGCCCGCTTCGCCGGCCTCTACCACTACCAGGAGATGCTGTTCTACGACGACGCCTTCTGGAAGGTCTTCTGGAACACAATCGTCTTCATGGCCTCGGCGCCGGTCGGCATCGCGCTGGCGCTTGGCGTCGCGCTTCTCGTCAATACGCGGGTGCCCGGCCGCGGCGTCTACCGCACGATCGTCTTCATGTCCTATCCGGTGATGACGGTCGCCGTCGGCATCATCTGGCAATGGCTCTACAACGAGAAGGTCGGTCTGATAAACTATGTCCTGATCTCGCTCGGAATCATCGACCGGGGCATTCCCTTCCTGCAGGATTTCGACTTGGCGCTGCCGGCGGTCATCCTGGCGTCGATCTGGCAGGTGATCGGCTTCTACATGATCATCCTCCTGACCGGGCTGCAGAGCATTCCGCCCAACCTCTACGAGGCCGCCTCGATCGACGGGGCGAGCGCGACGCAGAGCTTCTGGCGCATCACCTTGCCGCTGATCCGGCCATCACTCTTCCTCTGCTTCGTCGTCGGCATCATCAATTCCTTCACCGCCTTCGACCTCATCTTCGTCATGACCGGCGGCGGACCGGGCCATGCCACCGACCTGCTCGTCACCTACATCTATTCCTCGGCTTTCAAGCTGTCGAAATTCGACTACGCCGCCGCCATGACGGTGGCGAATTTCCTGCTCTTCCTCGGGCTTGCCTTCATCGCCAACCGGCTCGCCGGCGGCGAGGCCGGCGCCATTCGCAAGGAGACGTGAGGATGGTCAAGCGCCAGCACTGGCCCATCCATCTCGCGCTCGGCATCATCTCGGCGCTGATGCTGGTCCCCTTCTACTGGGTGCTGAAGACGAGTCTTACCGGCGAGAACATCTTCGTCTATCCGCCGGCGATCCTGCCGCAGGATCCGAACCCTTTCTATTTCGTCGATGTCTGGTACGCGATCCCGTTCCTGCGCTACCTGATCAACAGCATCGTGGTGTCGGCGATCGTCGTCGTCGCCAACGTCTTCTTCAACGCCATGGCCGGCTACGCCCTGACCCGCGACTTCCCCGGCAAGGCGGCGACCATCATGCTCTTCCTCTCCTGCATGATGATCCCCTTCCAGGTGACCATCATCCCGGCCTATCTGATCACGGCCAAGCTGCATCTGCTCAATTCCTATGTCGGCATGGCGCTGCCGCTGATGTCGACCATCGTCTGCATCTTCGTGTTCAAGGCGGCGTTCGAGGCCATTCCGAAGTCGCTGGTCGAGGCGGCGCGCATCGACGGCGTGCCGGACTGGATGATCGTCTTCCGCATCATCATGCCGCTCACCAAGCCGGCCATTGCCACCAACATCATCCTCGCCTTCATCTGGTCGTGGAACAGCTTCCTGTGGCCGCTGGTGGTCGTGCGCGACGTCGACATGCAGACGCTGCCGCTCGGCCTGTCGCGCTTCCTTTCGGTCGTCGAGGACACGACCGGCGCGCTCTATGCCTTCTGCGTCATGGTGCTCATACCGGGACTGGTGATCTTCCTTCTGGCGCAAAAGGAATTCATCACCGGCCTGACCTCCGGCGCGACCAAGGGATAGGCAAAGCCATGCGCTGGAAATGGCTGAGGAATCGCTTCGTCGTCACCTTCGGGGGCGCGGCGCTGCTCGCGGCGGTCTGGAACGTCTACATCGTCTACCACGATGACGGCATCATTACGGGTCAGGTCGTCGGTCCGAATGGAGAGGCGGTTCCCGGCGCGACGGTGAAGCTTTCGGAAAAGACGCTGCTCGTCTCGCAGCCGAAAGGCCAGGCGACGACCGATGCCGACGGGCGTTTCGAATTCAAGGGGCACAAGATGCACCGGATCTATCTCGAGGCCGATAAGGATGGCGTCGGCCGCTACGGCCCGCGCGAGTACCGGCTCTATTTCAACGGCGAGAACCTGATCCTCGCCAGGCCGCTCAAACTCTCCGCTCAGGGCGCATCCTGATGGGCGCAGCGGGGATGCCGCCCCCAGTCGGGAAAGAAGCATGACGACGGATTTCCACCGGCGTCTCGGCCTCGGCGGGGCGCGGCGCGTCGCCATCCTGCACGCCGACGATGTCGGCATGTGCCATGGTGCCAATACGGCCTTCCTGGATCTCTTCCGGAAAGGCGCCCTGACCTCGGGCTCGGTCATGGTGCCGTGTCCATGGTTTCCCGAAATCGCCCGCATCGCGGCGGAGGATCGATCGCTCGACCTGGGGGTGCACCTGACCCTGACCAGCGAATGGGCCGGCTACCGCTGGGCGCCGTTGACGCGCCCTGGCAAGGCGTCCGGTCTGGTCGACCCGGAAGGCTACTTTCCGCGCACGGTCGCGGAGCTTGCCGCAAATGTGGATGCCGAGGCGGCGGAAGCGGAGATGCGGGCGCAGGTGGACCGCGCGCTCGCCTTCGGCATGCAGCCGACGCATATCGACACGCATATGGGCGGCGCGCTCTGCCCCAGGCTGGTCGAGGCCTATTGCCGGGTGGGCGCGGACTACCGCCTGCCCGTGCTCCTGCCCCGGCGCGGCGACTATTATGCGCGCGTGCTGAAGGCCGATGCCGCGGCTTCTGCGCTCTGGCGGGACGCGGCAGAACGCCTGGATGCCGGGGGCATGCCGCTGGTCGACGATTTCCGCATGACGCCGGGCGTGCCGACCGAAGAAAGCGACGCCGCCTACCGGGCGCTCGCCGAGACGTTGCCCGAAGGCATCACCTTTGTCGCCGTCCACCCGAACGCGCCGGGCGACATCGAGACGATCGTTCCGCCGCGAGCACATTTCCGCACCGACGAGCACCGCATCTTCGGCAGCGGGCAGATGACGGCATGGCTGGCGGAAGCGGGCGTCCCGGCCGTGGGAATGCGGCCGTTCCTCGATGCCTATCGGGAAGCGCTGGACGCCGCAGCCGCGCCCAGTTGACCGGAAAGTTTCGTGCGGGCAGCAGTCCGGATCAGATGTCCAGATTGGCCACGGAAAGCGCGTTGTCCTGGATGAACTCACGGCGCGGCTCGACGTCGTCGCCCATCAGCCGCGAGAACAGCGAATCCGCGTCCACCGCGTCGTTCACCTTGACCTGCAGCAGCGAGCGAGCGGCCGGGTCGAGCGTCGTCTCCCAGAGCTGCTCTGCGTTCATCTCGCCCAGCCCCTTGTAGCGCTGCATGGTCAGCCCCTTGCGCCCTGTGGCGAAAATCGCCTCAAGCAGCTTCAGCGGGCCGGTGATGGTTTCCGCACTTTCCCTGCGTCTCAGCACCGCCTGACCCTGATAAATCTCACCCAGCCGGGAGGCATATCGGTCGAGCGCCCGGGCATCGGCCGAGCCGAGCAGGGCGGCATCCAGGAAGACCACTTCACGGACGCCGCGCACCGTGCGCTCGAAGAGATAACCGCCGGCGCCCTCGTTGGAGGGGTTGACGCGACCCTGCCAGCCGCGTTCGGTCTCGTCCGCGATTCCGTCGAGCCGCTCGGCCACGCGCCTCGCCATGGCTTCGGCCTGTCCGGGATCGGAAAGCGTCTCGGCGTTCAGTCCGCCGACGATTGCCGCTTGCTCCACGACCGAGCGGTTGTAGCGCGAATGCAGCCCGTTGATCAGGGAACGTACGGCGAGCGCGTCGACGACCACGGCGCGCAGGTCCTGTCCAGCGCGTACCTCGCCCGAGGCGAGCTCCAGCCCGGTATCCTCCAGGCCGGTGCCGATCAAGTAATCCTCGAAGGCCTGCTCGTCCTTGATGTATTGCGCGCTCTTGCCGCGCGTCACCTTGTAGAGCGGCGGCTGCGCGATATAGAGGTGGCCGCGTTCGATCAGCTCCGGCATCTGGCGGAAGAAGAAGGTCAGCAGCAGCGTGCGGATATGGGCGCCGTCGACGTCGGCGTCCGTCATGATGATGATCTTGTGATAGCGCAGCTTGTCGGGATCGAACTCGTCCTTGCCGATCGAGGTGCCGAGCGCCGTGATCAGCGTGCCGATCATGTCGGATGACAGCATGCGGTCGAAGCGCGCGCGCTCGACGTTGAGGATCTTGCCGCGCAGCGGCAGGATTGCCTGGTTCTGGCGCGAACGGCCGCCCTTGGCCGAGCCGCCCGCCGAATCGCCCTCGACGATGAAGATTTCGGATTTCGCCGGGTCGCGCTCCTGGCAGTCGGCGAGCTTGCCGGGCAGCGAGGTGATGTCGAGCGCGCCCTTGCGGCGGGTAAGCTCACGCGCCTTGCGCGCCGCCTCGCGCGCCGCGGCGGCCTCGACTATCTTGCCGATCAGCGCCTTTGCTTCGGCCGGATGCTCTTCCAGCCATGCGCCCAGTTCCTCATTGACCAGGTTCTCGACCACGGGGCGGACTTCCGAGGAGACCAGCTTGTCCTTGGTCTGCGAGGAGAATTTCGGATCCGGAACCTTCACCGAGAGGATCGCCGTCAGCCCCTCGCGGCAGTCGTCGCCGGTGAGCGACACCTTCTCCTTCTTGGTCAGGCCGGAGCTTTCCGCATAGCCGGTCATCTGCCGGGTCAGCGCGCCGCGGAAGCCGGCAAGGTGCGTGCCGCCGTCGCGCTGCGGGATGTTGTTGGTGAAGGCGAGCACGTTCTCGTGGTAGCTGTCGTTCCACCACATCGCGACCTCGACCGTGATGCCGTCGCGCTCGCGCGAGATCGAGATCGGCTCGGCGATCAGCGGCTTCTTGGCCTGGTCGAGATATTTGGCGAACTCGGTCAGCCCGCCCTCGTAGTGAAGCTCCTGCTGCTTGAGGTCGGCGTGACGCCGGTCGGCCAGGATGATGCGCACGCCGGAATTGAGGAAGGCGAGCTCGCGCAGCCGGTGCTCCAGGGTCGAGTAGTCGAATTCGGTCATCGTGAAGGTTTCGGGCGAGGGCAGGAACGTGACCTCGGTCCCGGTCGTCTCGCCCGCGTCCCCGGTCTCAGCGAGGGGCGCGTCCGCCGCGCCGTTGGTGAACGACATCTCGTGGATGCGGCCCTTGCGGCGGATCTTCAGTCTCAGCCAGACGGAGAGCGCGTTGACGACGGACACGCCGACGCCGTGCAGGCCGCCCGACACCTTGTAGGAATTCTGGTCGAACTTTCCGCCGGCATGGAGCTGGGTCATGATGACCTCGGCCGCCGAGATGCCTTCGCCGGAATGGATATCGGTCGGGATGCCACGCCCATTGTCGGTGACGGTGCACGACCCGTCCGGATTGAGAGTCACCGTGACCAGGTCGGCATGGCCGGCGAGCGCCTCGTCGATGGCGTTGTCCACGACCTCGTAGACCATGTGATGCAGGCCCGACCCGTCATCCGTGTCGCCGATATACATGCCGGGCCGCTTGCGCACGGCGTCGAGTCCCTTGAGGACCTTGATGGACTCGGCGCCATATTCGGCCGGTTCCCCGGGAAGGATTTCGGGCGTTTCGTTCATGAGAATCTTTCGTTTGAAGATCGCCGGTCCAGCATCCGCGTAAGCCATCGAATCAGGCCGCTATCTGTGGATTGAATATAGGCATATCCGGTAGTTTTTCCAAATTTCTCCGGGCTTTTCCACGCAAGCGGCGATGTGCGGTTTTACCGGCGGGGCTTTGACCTGGAGACCGGATTGGGCTAGTCATTTCCCCGATGGGGATGGAGTTCCCCCGATAACCGCCCTTGTGGGCTGATGACTCCTGCCATGGCGCATCGCGTCGGCGGGAGCGTTTCCTCCGACAAGACACGCCGCGTGTGAAGCCGTTCTGTCAGGAAGGGCCGGACGATGGATGTTTGGACGACAGCGGCCCCGGCCGTGGCGGCCGCTTTCCTCGCCTCTCTCGTCGAGGTCGTCGAGGCGTTCACGATCGTGCTTGCCGTCGCCACCGTGCGCGGCTGGAAACCGGCCCTTCTGGGGACAGGTGCGGCGCTCGTGGTCCTTGCCGTGCTCGTCAGCGTGTTCGGGCCGTTGCTCCGCCTCGTCCCGCTCCATGCGTTGCAGTTCGTCGTCGGCTTGCTTCTTCTGCTGTTCGGCCTGCGCTGGCTGCGCAAGGCAATCCTGCGCGAGGCGGGGCTCGTCGCGCAGCGCGACGAAACCGCTGCCTTCGAGCGGGAAATACGGGACCTCCACGGAGCGGCGCCGCCACGCCACGCCATCGGGCAGCAATGGATCGCCGGCCTCGCGGCGTTCAAGGCGGTCACCCTGGAAGGCGTCGAGGTCGTCTTCATCGTGCTTGCCGTTGGTGCGGGCCGCGGGTTGCTGGGCCCGGCGGCGCTCGGCGCCGTCGGCGCGTTTCTGCTCGTCCTTCTGGCAGGCCTTGCGCTCCACCGGCCGCTTGCACGTGTTCCTGAAAACAGGCTGAAATTCGCCGTCGGTGTCATGCTCTCCGCCTTCGGCGTCTTCTGGACTGGCGAGGGGCTGGGCGTCGGCTGGCCCGGTGGCGATCTCGCCATTCCTGTCCTTGCCGTGTTCTTCCTGCTTGTCGGGCTCCTTGCCGTCGCGGCGGTCGGCCACCGCAAGGGGCTCGCCCGATGAGTCTTTTGGCGCGGATCGGGCGCGAGCTCCTGGGCCTGTTCGTGGACGACGGCTTTCTTGCCGTCGGCCTGCTTGTCGTCGTCGCCGTGGCGGCGTCCATGAGCATCCTGATCCCAGCGGCCGCAGGCGGAATACTTGTCGTCGGCCCGGCGGCAATCCTTCTTCTCAGCTTCCTCAGAATCAAACGGAATCAAGGCTCATGAACTTCCTGATCGTTTTCCTCGGCGCCGGCATCGGCGGAGCGCTGCGCCATGGCGTGAACACGCTCGGCATGCGGCTCCTGGGGACGGGCTTTCCCTACGGCACATTGACGGTGAACGTCGTCGGTTCGCTGGTCATGGGCCTGCTGGCCGGCTGGTTCGCGCAAAAAGGCGTGGCGGGCCAGCATTTCCGCCTGTTCCTGATGACCGGCATCCTGGGGGGGTTCACCACCTTCTCCGCCTTCTCGCTCGACATCGCCTATCTTTGGGAGCGCGAGGCGATCGGCCTGTGCGCGCTCTACATAACGCTGTCGCTGGTCGTTTCGATCGGGGCGCTGTTCGCCGGCCTGTGGGTGATGCGGCACTACGCCTGAGGCCGCGTGGCGTGGACGGCCGCCTTCGGCATGCCTACATTCGGGCGATGAGGGAGCCCGCCATGGACGCCAACCCCGCGCCTTTCGTGCCTCCTGCGCCGAAGCCGCGCACGTCGCCGCCTTCGACCCTGCAGATGATCCGCATCGTCTACAGGAATCCCCTCGAACTGTGGGGAGAGCCTTCCTACAACGAGAAATGGATATCCGTGTCCGGCATCGGCGGCCCGCTCGTGATCGCCAACGATCCCGGCCTGATCCGGCGCGTGCTGGTCGAGAACGCTAGGAACTACAAGATGGCGCGCGTGCGCCAGAAGATCCTGCGACCCATCCTGCGCGACGGGCTGCTGACGGCCGAAGGAGAGGTTTGGCGACGGTCGCGCAAGGCGATGGCGCCGGTCTTCACGCCACGCCACATAAATGGCTTCGCCGAACCGATGCTGAGGCGCGCGGAGGAATTCGCCGGGCGCTACGAGGATATGACGCGCGACGCCTCCGGCGGTACCGTCGACTTGGCGCGCGACATGACGATGCTGACATACGACATCCTCGCCGAGACGCTTTTTTCCGGCGAGATCGCGGGCGAGGCGGGCAGCTTCGCAAGCCAGGTGGACCGCCTGTTCGAGACCATGGGCCGGGTCGACCCGCTCGACCTGCTCGGCGCGCCGGATTGGCTGCCGCGCGTCACCCGCCTGCTCGGCCGCAATTCGCTCGGCTTCTTCCGCAGGATCGTCGCCGAGACGATCGACATGCGGAAGGCGCGGATGGCGCGTGACCCGGAGGCGACCCCGGAGGACTTCCTGACCCTGCTGCTTCGCGCCGAGGGGCCGGACGGGCTGACGCGCGCCGAGATCGAGGACAACATCATCACCTTCATTGGCGCCGGCCACGAGACGACCGCCCGAGCGCTCGGCTGGACGCTCTACTGTCTCGCCGAGGCGCCCTGGGAACGCGAACCGGTCGAGGCGGAGATCGACGCGGTCATGGCGAGCGGGGCGGGCCCGGCGGAATGGCTCGACCGGATGCCGCTTGCCCGCGCCGCTTTCGAGGAAGGGCTCAGGCTCTATCCTCCGGCCCCGTCCATCAACCGTGAGGCCGTGGAGGATGACCGCTATCAGGATCTCGTCATCCCGAAGGGCACGCAGGTGCTCGTCATGCCGTGGACGGTGCATCGCCATCGCGCGCTGTGGGAAAATCCGGAGGCCTTCGTACCGTCCCGCTTCGCGCCAGGCGCGCGCGAGAAGATCGATCGTTTCCAGTATCTCCCCTTCGGCGCCGGGCCCCGCGTCTGCATCGGCGCCAGCTTCGCCATGCAGGAGGCGATGATCGCGCTTGCCGTGCTGATGTCGCGCTACCGCTTCGACGCTGTGGCGGAGACGAAGCCCTGGCCCGTCCAGAAGCTGACGACGCAGCCGCAAGGCGGCCTGCCAATGCGCGTGTCTCGGCGCTGATCCAATCTTCCCTGTCTTCTTTGGGCACTAGCTGTCGCGTCGGTGGCGAATTCCGCAGCCGGCACGTAATACATTGTAATGAAAGTTGAAAAAATTGCCGGCGAACACAGTTGAAATTTAAAACGTCAGATCAAAATCTGTATTCAATTGTCGAAACCAACGATTCCCGTCATTCAAATATCATTACAACATTTTAACTTATACAACTCTGCTCAATCGGAACCTAAACCCGGAAATCGCATTTAAGAATGGCCTAATGCTGGCTTGCGCCGGCACTTCTATCCAGGCACCTCAGTCCTGGGATAGCGACGAGAAAAGGCAGGTGGGCAAATGATGGACCAGATTTCCGCTAGGGTTGGATCGGACGACGCGCGCTATCTGGCGTTCGAGCACATTCCGTTGGCATTGGTGCTGACGGATTCTCGGGCGGATGACAATCCGATCGTCTACGTGAATCGCGCCTTCGAGACCATCACCGGATACAGCCAGGCATCTTCCTTAGGGCGCAATTGCCGCTTCCTGCAGGGCAGGGAGACCGAAAAGGCGACGGTGGCCCAGATCCGGGCGGCTTTGTCGGCCGGCCAGGAAATCACCACGGATATCCTCAACTATCGCGCCGACGGCACGCCGTTCTGGAACCGCCTGCATGTCACGCCGCTGGCGGATGGGGATGGCGATGTTCGATATTTCATGGGGGTCCAGCGCATGCTGGGCAGCCGTCGCGAAGCCGTGATCGCCGGCGGCATGGAGGACGAGCCTCTGCGAGAGATCACTCACAGGGTGAAGAACCATTTGGCGATGATTGTCAGCCTTATTCGCATGCAGTCCCGCCAGCCCGTGGTGGATCCCAGGGCGGACTACCAGAACCTGGCGCGACGCGTGGAATCTCTGCAGCTTCTCTACCAGGAGCTTTCCGACACCGGTCTGGGCTCGGTGCACTCCGAGCGCGTGGCGCTCGGTGCCTATGTCAGCCGCGTCGTGTCGGCCATCTCCTACATCAGCGGCAGGACAGGCATCCGCGTCAACACCGACATAGAGTTCGTGGAGAGTTCCTTGCACGCAGCGGCGCAGGTCGGCCTGATCCTGTCCGAGATACTGACCAACGCGTATCAGCACGCTTTCGATGGGCGGGAGGATGGCCTGATCGAGGTGTCGCTCCGTCGGCGCGACGGCGTTGTGCGACTGCAGGTGGCGGATGACGGCAACGGTATCCCCGAGGGGAAACGCTGGCCGGAAAGCGGCAGCCTCGGCGGCAGGCTTGTTCGCTCCCTCACGGCCGGCCTCGACGCCAGGCTTTCCATCGACGGCAATGCCGGTGGAACCCGCATCACGCTCGATATTCCGGTTCAGGGTGCCATCGTCGTCCCCGGAATCCGAAGCTAGAACGCGTTCCTGGCGAGTGCGTTCGGGACATGGACGGGCCAGCGCCGAGGCAGGACGGCGACCATGTCGAAGCGAAGCGACAACTGCCCATGGTCGGGCTGCCGGGAAAGCCACATGTCGGCGGCCGCCTCGATCCGCCGCTCCGATGTCCACGACACGGCTTCCAGAGCTTCCATAAGCGTTGGGCGGGCCTTGACCTCGATGATCAGCACCAGGTTGCCGCGTCGCGCGATGAGATCGATCTCACCGAGCTTGGTCCTATAACGCCTTGCGATGATCCTGTAGCCCTTGATCATCAGCGCCAGGGCGGCCAGCCATTCGCCGCGATGGCCCCTGCGATAAGCGCGGAGGCGTCGGGCCTTATCAGGCACCGGACTTGCCCTTCAGGTCGAGCAGCCGACGATAGAGCGCGGACTTGGCCTCGCCGGTCATCCGCGCTGCCTCGGCCGCGGCTATCGACGCCGGCATCTCCGCGGCCAGCGAAACCAGCACCCGGTCGATGTCGACGGCTTCCGCCGTTTCGGGCAATGGCGGCCCGACGCAGATCACGATTTCGCCCTTCGGCGCGCCGGTTTCGGCGTAGTGCGCGGCCAGTTGTTCCAAGGTGCCGGCGCGACGCTCCTCGAAGGCTTTGGTCAGTTCCCTCGTCACGGCGGCTGGCCGCGCGGCGCCGAGCACTTCGGCCATCGCGGCGAGGCTGGTGGCCAGCCGGCGTGGCGATTCGAAGAAGATGCGCGTCGCCGGCACGCCCGTCCGCGCTTCGAGCCGGTGCCGTCTCTGGCCATCCTTCACTGGAAGGAAGCCGGCAAACAAAAACGAATCCGAGGGCAGGCCGGACAATGTCAGCGCCGCCAGTACCGCCGAGGCGCCCGGTATCGGGATCACGGGTAACCCCTCCGCAAGCGCGGCGGCCACCAGCCGGTAGCCGGGATCGGAAACGAGCGGCGTGCCGGCGTCGGAAACGAGCGCGACGCTGCGGCCTTCCTTCAGCGCCGCGACGAGGCGCGGCCCGGCCTCTTCTTCGTTGTGCTCGTGGTAGGCGATGACGCGTCGCTTGATGCCGTAGCGATCGAGCAGCACGCGAGTGACGCGCGTGTCTTCCGCCGCGAGGATATCGGCGGCGGCCAATGTCTCGAGCGCCCTCAGCGTAATGTCGCCGAGATTGCCGATCGGCGTGGCGACGATATGGAGCGCCGCCTCCAGCGGCCGCGCCGCGATCGAGGCCTGACCGACCAGATAGGTCCGTTCCCCGTTTCCGTCAGCCATGCGTGCCTCGCGAAACCTGCATGCTGGTGTCTTCGCATGAGCGGCGCGCCAGTGCAAAGCACCGGCTGAAATCGGTATCGCCGCTCAGCGCAGCGTGATCTTCGACTTCAGCGTCACGCTCTCGAAATCCGAGATCAGGATTTCGACCGACACGTCCCAGTCTCCGGCCACGGGCAGGCGCAGTCCGTCGACGCGCCACTGCCCTTCCGAAATCTTCCGCGCCTGCCGCCTTATCGGTTCGATGCCTGCCGAAGGCATGGAGAAGGCAAGGGCCACCTCCTTGGCATCGAGCGGTTCCAGATCGCCGCCGACGATGAAGGCGGAGATGCCGACGGGACCGCTGCGCCCCGGCGACACGGTAAGCGTCGCCATCGCTTGCTCGCTGTGCAGATGCACGGAGACGGGAGGCGCCGGCGTTTCGGCTGCGAGCGCGCGCGGCGGCGGCGTGAAGCGCCAGAGCGCCACGCAGCCGAGGATCGCCGTCGCCAGCACGATCTCGGCCGCGACGGAACGGGCGAAGCGTCTTTCGGCGAGCGGATCGCCCGCCAGGGCCGGGGTCGTCAGCCGCCAGCGGTTGAAGGCGGCGACGCCGAGCAGGATGGCGACCATGGCGAGCTTGGCGAGCAACACGCGGCCATAGGCCGTCGAGGCGAGTGCTCCGACATGGCCGACCTGCACCAGTGCCAGAACGGTGCCTGCGGCGACGAGGGCCGCCAGCAAATAGGGTATGAGCGCGGAAAATCGCCGCAGCGCCGGTCCCGCCGTCGGCTCGGCGCCGGCGAAGAGCGCGGCGAGCGGCGCCAGCGCACCGATCCAGAAGGCGACCGCCGTCGCATGGGCGAAGACTGCCGGTCGCATCAGCCATTGCGGATCCGCCGTCGCCGCGTGCCCGCTCGATGCGAGTGCCAGCCCGACGCCCCCCATGGCGAGCGCCGAGGCTGCCCGCGCCTCCCGCCATCCGCGTGAATGGAGC